>JBATUM010000096.1:0-2532 GCA_049671145.1 Promethearchaeia archaeon | reverse complement strand
TGCCTTATCAATTCTTATCGAGAGATCTAGACCCAATTATATTGGGAAAGTTAGGAAAATTAAAAGCATTCAGAAAATTACTTGTCTTTTTTAATAAGTTTCTTAAATACGTATAATTAGTAAGATTTCAAAATTTCTGCAGGCTTCTTATGTGATAATAATCAGAGATCATATATTTTCTACATGATCTATTTGTCCGTCTCCTAACTCCAATCCTAAAGCCTTGCCATATAGAAAGGAGTCTCATTTTTATTTTATTAAAATTTAGCTTTAAAAAATTCAAAAAAATTATGCCTAAATTCAAAATGCTGAAGATATAGTAAAAAACTATCAAATCAGTTATTTTTGCATGCTTCCAAACTAATATTTGAGAATTTCTGGTAAAAAAATGATGGTTAAAAATCATTCTTCCTTCATCAACAATACGGGGGATATTATGATAGACAATTGTAGTTGGAACATAATACGATTTATACCCTTTTTTTTGTACTTGAATATTCCAATCAGGATCCTCATGATACATAAAAAAAATCTCATCCATTAATCCTGCTTCGCTTATAACTTCTTTTTTCGTAAAAAGGGCTGTTCCAGGAGCAAAACCAATTTGTTCAATCTCAGCATATTTTTTGTTAAAAGGATCATATTCCAAATATCCTCTATTTCCAATAACAATTGCTGATTTAAAGTTTATAAACGCTCCAGCGTTCCATATAACATCCTTCTCATTATATATTTTAATTTTTGGAGTTATCATACCTGCCTTAGGATTCGATTCTAAAAATTCTATCATAGTCTTTAAAAAATCAGGCTCTACTATAATATCATAATTTAATAAACAGATATAATCTCCATGTGCTTCTTTTATTGCTTTATTATTACCAGCTCCAAAAAAAAGGTTTTTATCACTTCGAATTAATCGAATATTTAATTTATTCTCAAATTGTTTTAATTTGTCCTCTAACTTAGAATATAAATCATAATCTGATCCATTATCAACAAGGATTACCTCAAAATTTTTATAAGTTTGACTCTCTATTGATTTTAAACAATCTATAGTATAATAGTATCTATTATAATTCAATATAATTATAGAAACTAATCCATCCACCAAAACTAACCTTAGATTGTTTTAAAATTTAAACTTACTTTTTTCTAAATTTTTTATAAAATAAAAATCTTTAATCAGACATTTCCTGCAAGAACGATTGGTTCTTCTTTTTAACCCAATTCTAAAACCTTTCCACCATGAGATAATAAATAAAATAAGAACATTGATTTTTCTTCGTTTTAGCTTACTTATAAATTCATAAATAACTTCAGTCAAAAACTTAATATAAAAAATTATCAATTCTAATATAGAAGCATACTTCCATACAAGAATTTGCTTATTCCTCTTAAAGAAAAAATCATTAAAAATAGCTCTTTTACTTTTTGGATTTCTTTTAATTGGGATTTTATGATATACTAGAGTGGTTGGAACATAATAATTTTCAAATCCTTTTTGTCTAGCCCTAAAACTCCAATCAGGATCTTCATGATACATGAAAAAAATCTCATCCATTAACCCAATCTCATTAAGGTACTCCTTTTTTACAAATAATGCTGTGCCTGGAGCAAAATCAATTGTTTCTACTTTATTATATTTTTGATTATCTGGATCATATTCCAGATATCCTCTATTAAATACAACTTCGCCCGTTCTAAAATTTATTTTCCCTCCTGTAGTCCAAATATAATTTTTATCTGAAAATAACTTAATTTTGGGAGAAATCATAGCCGCTTTTGGGTGTTCTTCTAAAAATTTAACCATTGCTTCTATGAAGTTTGGTTTTACTTCTGTATCTGGATTCAATAAACAAATATAATCTCCCTTTGCTCTTTTTATGGCTTTATTATTTCCAGCTCCAAAATATAAATTAATTTCACTTCTAATTAGAAAAATCCTTAAAGTCTTATTAAATGCTGCCAATTTTTCTTTCAATTTCAAAAAGGTTTGATATTTTGAACCATTATCAACAATTAGTACTTCAAAATTTTTATAGGTTTGATTCAATAATGATTTCAAACAAGATATCGTATCTTTATATGTATTATAATTAATTATTACGATAGAAACTAATTTTTCCATAAAAATCCTTTAAAAGAAAACAGATATATATTTCAATTTAAACTACTTTTAATTATCTAAAATTTTTTCCATATATAAGATTTGTATAGAAACTAAAACTATAAAGATATATTTAATAATAAAAATAGAATAAGGCGATTATAACAAAAACGAACTTTGAAGGTTCCAAATATCAATGAGAAAATTATTTTATTTTGATAATAATCCGAAATGTACAATATGGAATGGAATGTGGTCCAGCAGAACCATTGAACAAGAGTTAGAAGCTTGTAAAATAGAAACTGCTCCAAGAGTTTTGTTTCTGAACTATTTGCCAAAAAAGGGAAAAATAATTTATGCGGGTTGTGGTTTTGGAAAATGGGTTATATTCCTTTCAGAACGTGGATATACAGTAATAGGTGTGG
>JBATUM010000095.1:0-1662 GCA_049671145.1 Promethearchaeia archaeon | reverse complement strand
AGCTCATACACAAATCTGTTAATTTTTCCCGACCAAGTTGATTACGCTTAGTGTGTGTTTTTCCGATCAGCATAGATATAGAACTTTTGCTCATCCCTAAAAAAAAAGGAATTTCTGCAGCATGATGAGCACCTAAGTTTCGTCCCATCCTTTTAGGCAGAACACTCACATCATTTTTATCGGTACTTCCCCAATCAAAGCGGTAAGCATAAATGGGTAAATCAGTCTTTGAATTCATCTTATATACTAAGGAATCAAGACCATTCACACGCCAGAGAAGGGATCGATAACCCCAAATTAAGTCATATAATCTTGTATTCTTGGGAGGATCTTTTCTAAATTTGCCAAAAAGCTTTAATTCATCCTTCGTACAACCAATTATTATCGGTACCTTATTTGCCCAATCTCTAGTTGAAAATATAGCATATCCTTCTTTTGGTATTATTGTACCATCAGTGAAGATAGTTCGCCATTCAGACATTCCAAAATCCATTTTGGGTATATGTTTCAAAATTTTAAATGCAGATTTTGAACGAAGATAATCATCAACCTCTTTTATCGACATTTTATCTATGATTCGTACAGCTTCTACTTTATTCTTTGCTTTACGATCTTCAATAAGGAGATTAATAAGGAGATCAATACTTTGAGCTTCTGCAGTGTTAGTATTCCAAATGAGAGATAATCCGCTTTCAACTATAGCATGATGGAACAGTCCCTTTGCATGAGGAGAGGTAAGAAGTGAGAGAACATTAAAGGCACCACCGGATTCCCCTGCAATTGTAACATTATTAGGATCCCCTCCAAATGCTTCTATGTTATCTCTTACCCATTCCAAGGCTTTTATCAGATCAAGAGTACCAAAGTTCCCACTTTTATCTTCAGGAGAACCAGTATTTGTTACTGCAGGATGTCTAAACCAACCCATTGCTCCAAGACGGTAATTAATTGAGATATACAATAAGTTAGATTTCTCAACAATCGCATTACCATAATAGGAAACCTCTGCAGATGAACCAATTGAATTTCCTCCTCCATGGATATATAAATAGACTGGTAATTTATTCTCTGGAGTTTTGGGACGCCAAATATTAAGATAAAGACAATCCTCTGAACCAATAGGACCTATAAAAGGCATAACTTGTGCTGCAGAACTCCCAAACTTTTTTGTTTTGCGGGTTCCGATCCATGGGGTAGGATCAAGTGGTGCTTTCCAACGAAGAGAACCAATTGGAGGATCTGCATATGGAATCCCCTTCCAACACCAAGATCCTTTATCTAAAAAACCAGATACTAAACCATACTTCGTTTGGACAAGAGCATCATCATTCCATGAACCTAGTTTAAACGTTATATTAGATGGCTCTAATGCGCGAAAATGACTAATGTAGGGAGAGACAATCCTTTTAATTAAATTAATTAATCTAATGAAAGGACTAAAAAAATAAGCTAGCTTTATTATTAAACTCATGATTTCAGTTCAGAGACACTATTAAAAGCTTTAATAAAATTCTAACTATAGTGGTAAATAGTGATTTATTCCTAATTAAAATATCAATTATAAACTATTTAATTATTGTATTTCTGAGAGTAGTTGACTAAATCCAGAAAAGGTAAATTCAGCGTCTGATCTCAATGAAAATTCCTTAAAAAAATTAAAAA
>JBATUM010000094.1:0-1933 GCA_049671145.1 Promethearchaeia archaeon | reverse complement strand
CTTTCTGGGAGGAAATCTTATTATTTGACATAAGGTTTATTAGATTTATTTATTTAGAATGGTTTCCAAAATTTCAGCAGCACTTTTAACAAATTTAGGACATAAATCTTCAAAAAGATTGTTCATTTTAGCTTTTTCTCGTCCTTCAAGAGTACTAATATCACAATTAAGGAGTTCTTTACATTTGGTTGTTCCATTAATTCTTCTGAATTGTTCAATAAAAGTTTCACCTGCTTTATAAGCTAATTCTTTACTTTCTTGATCCTCAACATTCAAATTTCTATATCTTAAACCTAGAGCCATCAATGCTCCTGTTACTGCTCCACAGGTATTTCCAGATCTAGCTAAACCTCCTCCCAGCGAACTTGTTATTTTGAATGCTATATCTTCATCAAGACCATATTGGGTACCATAAGCTTTAAGAACAGCTTGAGCACAATTATATCCTTGATTAAAATAAGATACTGCTATTTCTATATTATTCATAATATTTCTAATTAAAGAAATATTCATATAATTTACTGCTAGATTTTAAATTTCTCTTAAAAATTACCAAAATTTAAATTTAATAGAAAATGGGACTGATTAAAAATGAAAAGGGATAAAGTGAAGAATATAAACTTTCGGGGGATGGCGTTTCTATTCAAAATACGTGATAAGTTTCATCCTCCAATAAAAAAAGTCCAAAAAGCTGAGATTAAGGCAGGAGATTTTATACTTGATTATGGATGTGGTCCTGGAGGCTATACAATAGCTGCTGCTGAAACAGTTGGAGACTCCGGCAAGGTATATGCCGCGGACATTCACCCATTAGCTATTAAAAAAGTCCAAATAAAAGCAAATAAAAAAAAATTAAAAAATGTTGAAACTATTCAAACTGACTGTAAAACTAATCTTGAAGATAATAGCATTGATATTATATTATGTTTTGATGTTTTACATGGGATTAATGATAAAGACTGTATTTTAAAAGAATTTTATCGGGTATTAAAGCCACGCTCTATATTTTCATTTGATGACCATCATATGAAAGAGAATGATGTAATTGAGACTATTACTTCAACTGGGTTATTTAAATTGATTGAGAAAAAAGAAAACCAATATAACTTTACTAAGATTGAATAGAATTGGTAGAATGAGTTAATATGAAACTTTTTTTATATTTTCAAGTAAAAACTCTAATATTCAACACCTCATATTAGCATATAAGCTTGATTTCGAAAAATCAAAAATTAAATAATTTTAGTCTTATAATATTTTTGCTGAGTTTATTTTATTCATAAAATTAAAATTTAAAGGGTTAAGACTTTTGAGTTTAAGCGAAAATAATTTATTATATCAATATAATCATGAAAAAAATGGTAAAGTTAGAAGAAAAATTCTTGAAACTGCTTTAGAGCATGATTTGGAAAAATCTATTCCTCTATTTATCGAAGCATTAAAGGATCCTAATGTTGAGAACAAGGCTTTCGCAATTAGGCATTTGGGAGAAAATTGTACTATACAAGCTTTAAAACCTTTAATAGAATTGACTCAATATAGATTAGAGATCTATGATGAGCTAATTTCAAATATAGTAAAAATTGCTAAGCATGTGGATTTAGAACAAATTATTAGGTTTTTTGAAGTAGAAAACATTAATTTAAAAAAATCTATGCCTGTTATCTTGGGAAAAATGGGGGATAAAAATGCTGTAAAAATTCTTATTGAACTGTTAGATGATAAAAACCCTATTGTGAGGAGGAATACCGTCAGAGCTTTAGAAAAATTAATTGTCCCAACAGATTTATGGCATATAATAAAAAAGTTGGGAGATAAAAATCTTGAAGTTAGAAAGACTACCATTCGTGTTTTAGGGTATATAGGAGATAAAAACTCAGTTAAACCATTACTAGAGCTGCTAAAGGATCCAGAACCTGATATAAGAAAACAC
>JBATUM010000093.1:0-4076 GCA_049671145.1 Promethearchaeia archaeon | reverse complement strand
AGAAAAAGTTTTTATATTAAAAAGTACGATTTCTCTATAATGATCTTAAATAATACTGCACCACAATCAGGCCTAAAAGCAAAATTTTCTTTAGTTGATTTACTTGCAGTGTTATTGTTATTATTATAAGCGAAACCAATCCGCCTATTCTTTTTCTATTGAAATTCTCACGGATTGTTTCGCGTGGTATGGATTTTACTTGAAATAGATTATAGGTGGGGCGTGTCTGATGATACATCAACACCAAAATAAGGAAACAGTATGAAAAGAATGTATAATGCACAAGAAATTGAAAAGAAATGGCAAGATAAATGGGAAGAAGCTAAAATTTTTGAAGCTAACCTTGATACTTCGAAAAGTAAGATTTTTTTCACCTCCCCGTACCCTTATGCTTCTGGAACTCTACATATAGGTCATGGAAGAAGTTTCGTGAATGGTGACATATTTGCACGATATTATCGAGCTAAAGGATATAATGTTTTATATCCTATGGCATTTCATATAACCGGAACTCCAGTTTTAGCAGTTTCCTCATCAATCAAGAGAAATGATATTGAAATTATCACCAGAATGAAAGAGTATGTCTCTTTACACACAAAAAATAAAAAAGAAGTGGAAAAAATAGTAGAAAGTTTTAAAGATCCTTGGAACATCGTAAGTTATTTTTCGAATACAATGAAAAAAGATTTTAAATCAATTGGAATGAGTATTGACTGGAGGAGAGAATTTACAACTGGAGATGAGTTGTATAATAAATTAATTGAATGGCAATACTATAAATTACATGAGAAAGGTTATTTAGAAAAAGGAGATTACCCAATACTTTATTGTCCTCGATGTGAAAATGCAGTTGGGGAAGATGACATTGTTAGTGGTGATGAGCTTAATCTAGAGATTAATGAGTACGTTTATATAAAATTCCCTTTCAATGATTCATACCTAGTTCCGGCTACATTAAGACCAGAAACAATTTATGGGGTTACCAATATATGGCTTAACCCAAATGGAATCTATGTTTATGCTCGAGTGAATGAAGAAAAATGGATAATTTCAGAAGAAGCAATCTCTCTTTTAAAAAATCAAAATAAATCCATAATTATATTGGAAAAAGTTAGAGGGAGCGATTTAATAGGGAGGAAAGCTAAATCAATTTATGCTAATCGAGATATCTTAATTCTTCCAGGGGAATTCGTAGATACATCTGTTGCTACTGGTGTAGTATATTCCGTACCTGCTCGTGCTCCTTATGATTATATAGCATTAGAAGATTTGAAAAAGAATAAGTCAATGATAAAAGAATTCAATCTTAACGAGCAAGATATTAATAATATAAACCCTATTCAAATTATTGACTTAGAAGAAATCCGAGATTTTCCTGCTAAATTCTATTGTAATAAATACAAAGTATCATCCCAAAATGATATTGAAAAATTAGATAAAGCCACAGCGGATAATTATAAAAATGAGTTTTATAATGGAATCTTAAACGAAAAATGTAATAATTATAAGGGTGTCCCTGTTAAAGAAGCAGTAGTTCAAGTGATTGAAAATCTTAGAAGTATTGATAAAGCAGATAAGTTATATATTCCAGTAACAAGAGATCTCCGTTGTAGGTGTGGAGAAAAAATAATAGTTACTATTTTGAAAGATCAATGGTTTCTCAATTTCAATGCCGGTAACTGGAAGCAAAATGCCTTTGATTGCTTGGATAAGATGACTATTGTACCTAATAAATATCGATTAAATTTTGAGAATGTTTTTAATTGGTTAAAAAAAAGACCATGTGCACGAAAACGAGGATTAGGTACGAAGCTACCCTTTGATAAAGATTGGATAATTGAATCTTTGAGTGATTCTACAATATATATGAGCTTCTATACCATATCTCACCATTTAAAGCATAATAATATCAAACCTGATCAATTAATCCCTGAATTTTTTGATTTTATATATTTAAAGAAGGGAGCTAGTCAACACATTTCAAAGATAACAAAAATTAATGAGAAATTATTGGAAAAAATGCAAAATGAATTTCAATACTGGTATCCAGTAGATCATAGACATACTGCTATAATGCACATTTCCAATCATTTAAGTTTTTATATATTCCATCATGTTGCAATATTTCCTAAACAATATTGGCCCAGAATCATAACTTTAATTGAACCGGTAATCATTGAAGGTCAAAAAATGGGCAAGTCAAAAGGAAATGTGATATCTTTAGCAGATATTCAAAGTAAATACTCTGCAGATTTATTTAGGTTTTACATTTCGCATAGTGCCGATTTAGGAATTAATATGGACTGGAAAGAAAAGGAAATTCAAGCCGTTAAAACCCATATTAATAGATTTTATAATTTCTTTTCTGAAAATGGTAAAGAGATTCAAGATTTAGAACTTCAGTATAAAAAGATAGAATCGAAATATGGGAAGGTAATCATTTCAAAAATAATACAGAACTTTTTAGAAGTAGATAAAGCATTAAAACAGTTTAATTTACGACGCTATCTCCAACTTTCATTTTATGAAACATTCAACTTAATTCGAGATTTAAAGAAATTTGTCGAAAATGAAGAGGATTTCAAAATTGTCTTTAAATTAGTATATGAGGATTGGCTTAAGGTGCTTTCATTAGCTATGCCCCATCTATGTGAAGAATTATGGGAAATTTCTGGTAACAGGGGATTTATTTCTAATTCAGTTTGGAGAGGTTTAAATACGGCTTACATAAATGAAGAGCTTGAAATTGAATTTAATTATATTTCCAATCTTATTGATGATATATTAAGTATTAAAAAAATAATAAAATCTCAAGATTATAATGCAATATATATATATACTGCCCCAAACTGGAAACAAGTCGTTTTAAATGTGATAATTTCTAAGAAAGGAGATTTTAATATAATTATTGATGAATTGAAACAAGAGGCAGACCTTATGAAAAATCAAGATATTATTCCCTTTATTAAACTTCAAATTAAAGATCGTATTTGGGAAAAGGGGCTCCCTCAACTCAGTGAGCATGAATTATTGAAACAATATTTGGAATATATTGAAAAAAAAGTAGATACTAAGGTTATTATAAATTCAAAATATGACCCTAAGCAAAGATTAAATAAAGCAACACCTTTTAAACCCGCTATTTACATTGATATTTGATTATACAAAGATTTTTTAATTTATTATTTTATTTTAATTATGGCTAAGATACTACTTTATAATAGGTAATGAGAAGTAGAATGTTGAACCTTTATTTCTTCCTTCAGATTCCAACCATATCTCACCACCATGTAATTTTATTATTTCTTTTGAGATATATAAACCTAATCCTGATCCTTCAACATTAAGATCCCAACCCTGACCAAAACGTTCTACTTTTCCGAATTGGGTGAATAAATCTTTCTTTTCCTCTTCAGTAAACCCAATCCCATCATCACTTATTGAGATTATGTAGAACTTCTCTTTAATTTCTGAATTAATTTCTATTTTACCATAAGGAGGAGTATATTTTATTGAGTTTGATATCAGGTTCTCAAGAACTTCTTGTATTTTTTCCTTTTCAAACTGAGTTTCTAGTTTATCATGAATACTTACTTCTATTGTTTGTTGTCTTAATTCTGCTAGCGTTTTCAATGAATTTGCTGTGAATTTAATTAGAAGAGATAAATCTTCTTTTGATTTTTTCAACGTTACTTTACCAGATTCTAGTTTAGATGTTTCTAATATATCCATAATCAAATTTTCAAGTCTTTCACTTCCATTTCTTATTTCATTTATAATAGCTTTAAGATCTTGATGAAGTTCCTCATTATATACTTCTAATAATAGATTTGTAAAACCTTTTATTGAGACTAGGGGAGTTTTTAATTCATGAGAAGTTCTTCTTAATAATTCTGTCTTTAATTTATTAATTCTCTTAAGATTTTCCTCAGCTTCTTTCTGATCAGTTATATCTACAATACTAACTAGACTGGCTTGCTTTTCTTGATATTTAATTGGTCTTGAAGTTGCGTGTACCCATTTAATATCTCCTTGCTTTGATATCAATCTACAGGAGAAATTAAACATATTATTAA
>JBATUM010000092.1:0-11873 GCA_049671145.1 Promethearchaeia archaeon | reverse complement strand
CACGTATGCCCAAAACGGGGAGCACGACATTCATAACAGACACTTAAAGCAAAATTTTGAAGATTTTCTTTATTGAAAGTCTTATTTAGTAGGAATTTCGCTCCAGCTTCAGAAGACCCACATAGTGAAGAACGACGTACTTTGATGCTATTAATAACCCTATCTTCATTTATTTTAACTTGATAAATAGGTCGGCCGAAATAACTAGTAAAGAGGTCAATTTCAGGAACCTCTGTATGATTTTCCAATGAACACATTGTCGGTGCATAAATAACTTTAGGATTAATTTCTCTAGTTTGTAAGTATAACCCAATTCCCGGAAGTATGCCTAATATCAATGGTTTTTGAAGTTCTGCTAATTGTAGCATTATATCTGGATGCCGAATATACGAAATGTAAAGGTCACACTCAGGAATTTCAAAATCAAGCTCATCATCTAACATTACGTTTTGTGGTATCTCTGGGAGGAGTATCCAAACAGTTTCAAATTTCTTTTTTATATTTTCATATGCTCTATCTCCATACTTACCGTCAGAAATTACTCCAATCTTAAGTTTTTTATTATTTTCCATTTTATCTATTAGAGAATTCTATAAGCTTAGAGCTTAAGATATTAATAGAATGTTTCAAATAAAAATGTTTCGATGTGAATCTAGATAATTCGATTTGAATAAAATTTTTATAATTTAATAGCTTCTTAAATAATAAAGAGATTTGTTATTTGATAATAATAGGTGATTTTTATAAAAACAGATCGCGAGTCTGAAATCAAAGAAATGCTATGTAGCTGCGATGAATGTTTTGATAGTGACAAATATTTTGAAAATTTACAACAATTAGGAAAGCAATTAAGATGGGATGCGAAATTAAATTCAATTTTTACTTTTCTAAATGCTCTGGGAAATAAAGAAAGAATTACTATAATAAACGCCTTAAAAGAGAAAGATCGTTGTGTATGTGAATTGGAGGCAATCTTAGATAAATCTCAATCATCGATATCTCACCATTTACGAGAATTAGAGAAAGCTAATTTAATAAGAGGTTGGAAAAAGGGGAAGTTTACTTATTATAGTCTTATAAAAGATGAATTTAAGGAGCAATTAAATAATATAAATCATGAATTTAGTATTACATAATTTCATTTTTTATACTTTAAAACCTTATTTTTTAACTAGATGATCATTTTCATTCAAAATCTATAATCTATAACTATTAATTTTAAAAGTTTGTAGAGTTTAGTATATCGTAATCGAAAATTTTACTATTGTTTATTGAAGAATTTCGAAAAAATTAATATAAAAACTTATTATTTGAACGGAGTTAGATGAAAATGCCTCAACCAGTTCCAAATACCCCTGAAAATATGGATATCTGTAAAAAGTTCTGTGGTCCTTGCCCTACTTTTAAACCAAACAAATTAAACGAATTAGAACCACATGCTCTTTTTTGTTCCAGAGGAAAAACTACAAAGCCAATGGATCAAGTAGAAGATAAGGGTTGTAATTGTTTTAAGTGTGACCTTTTTTCAAAATTTGATCTAGAAGGCGGATGGTTTTGTATGCATGGAATCGAGGGTAGGAAGTAAAATACTTAACTATTTTTTTTTATTAATGCTTTAAATATCATCATACGAGTTAAAGAATTCTTAAGAGTATTAGAAGATTAGACTTATTTAAATAGGTACTTGAAATAAGAATTACATATAAATTTCTGATGCATTTAATTAAACAGGTTTACCTTAAATTATGATTTTGTAAACTTTACGATTTTTGTCGGTTGTTTAATTATTCAAAACTATGGCTACCGCTAAATATATATGTATAAATTCCCATGTAGATAATGTTTAAAAATAGGATAAAAGATAGGATTTGATTTCCCAATGAAGGAACCAGAAACAAATTTAAGATATAATCAATATTACCGAGTAATTTCGCCATCGGAAATTGATATCAAGAGAGAAGACATATTTTATAGGGATAAATATAACGATATAATTAACTATATAAAGGGAATGTTAACAAACAATGAATACTCAACAATTCAACAATACCTTATACCTAAAGGCTTACTTTTAATCAATATTGATTCTGGTACAGATATCTTAGATTTCTTAAAATTAATTTCAAAGAATTATTATTTAGACTTTGTAGAATTAAACTATTTAGAAATTTCAAAAGAACCTAAAGAATTCTTTAAAAATTTTAATATTATTCTCAAGCAAATTATAGAGGATTTGACTTCTAAAATCAATAATCTAAATGAAAATAAAAACGGTTTCGATGATGTTAATGAAAAAAGGAAACCAAACAAGTTGTTTTTAATTGATCAATTAGATTTAACAGAGACTTTACTTAATGAAAAGAATTTATTGAAACTCTTTATTAATACCCTCAAAAATTATGAGGTTACTTTCTTAGAAAATGGAATCATTTTAATATGGATAAATAAAAACCTTAATGAAATAGAACAAAACTCAAAAGATATCTTTCAGATTTTTGATCTTTTCATTAAAATCCCTTTATTAAGTAATAGTGAAAGGGAAATCGTACTGAAAAATTTTTCTGAAAAGAATCAAAAAATAGTATTTGATATTAATCAAATCGTTAATTATACGCAGAATTGGGAAATTCAAGAAATAAGGCATTTATTAAAAACAGCAGTTTTCAAACATTTTCTTAATTCTGAATTGAATGAAACTTCGAATGAAATAACTGCTGTTATTATTAATTTAATCGAATCAGGTGAATTTATACCATCTATATCAGCTAATGTTAAAGAAATTCAAGATATATATAATAAAAATTATAAGTTCGCTTCCAAAATAAGCCAAATTCAAAAAACACAGGATTATAAAAAGATTAATTTTAATGAACTTCAATCTATACAAGAACACATCCAAAATCAACCTATTTCGGAATTTATGCTAAATCAATTATATGAAAATGCGGCTTCAAAGAATTATACAGAACTTGTTATCATACTCGATAAATTAAATAAAAAGGAAATCCTTGAGGAGAATGAAAGAAAGCTGTTAGCGAAATTTCCATTTATTTTAAATGATTCTCCCAGTAGAGCACAAATCAATTTAGAAAAAGCTAAAAAAAGGATGGATCATATCAAACAAGCTTTTGGTAAGTAATGAAAAGGAGGAGAGTGAAATCATCGCTACTGAGACTAATAATATATCTCTTAAGAAAGTAATTCTTGAAAATTTCTTAAGTTTTCAAAGAGACGAGGTTGATTTTGATAATGCCAAATTTATCATAATTATTGGCCCAAATTGGTCAGGAAAAACATCAATATTTCAGGCAATCAAATTTGCGTTAGGAAGTAATGAAAGAGATGAACGATATAAAAAATGGTCTGATTTTATCAGAAATGGGCAAGATCATGCAATGGTTGAGCTTCATATCCAAAATAATAATGATAATAATAATGATGTAATTAAAATAAGAAGACTAGTGATAAGAGGGCAATCACCTTTTTTTGAGATTGAAAGAGGAACTAATAAAAGTTTTAAACGAATGCATGCCACTGAGATTCAAAAGCTAATTTCAGATCTAAAAATTAATCCAGATAATCAATTTGCATTTGTGAGTCAAGGAAAGATTGATACCATTAAAAATCTAAAACCAATTGAACTTTGTATCTTCTTAGAAGAAGGAATTGGATTAAAAGGACTGAGAGATGAAATTTTACAACAAAAGGGAAACATTTACCATTTAAATCGAGATTTTCAATCATTAGTAAGTAGAAGAAATACCTTAAATATCAGTTTAAATCTTCTACAACCTAAACTTAAACGATTAAAGCAAAAACATAACTTACTTGAGTTAAAGAAAGTTCATGAAGACGAATTATTATATGCGAACAAGAACGAATTAGAAGAAAAAATACTTGCTTTAAAAGAAAAAATTAAAAACCTTCAAATTATAATCGCTAAGATTAAAAAAGACACAGATAATTATGAAAAGATAATTATAGAGAAGGATTCGAAAATAAATAATATTGAAGTAAAGATCAATGATTTTTCAAAAGAGCTAGGGAAATTAATTTATAGAAAGAAAAATTTAATTGAAAAAATTAAGACCTGGGAACAAGAGAAGATACAAGTAAAAAAAGAATTAGATTCTTTGAATCAAAAGATAATTACATTAGAAAAGAGCCTAGAAAATGTTGAGAGCCAAAAGAAAACTTTAGACACCGAAATTAGTGCAATAAAAAAGGAAAAAAACGCCCTAAAATCAAAAATAGATGATTTAATAAAAGAACAAAATACAATAGCAAAAAAGATCAAACAAAATGAAGATTTTTTAAAAGAGTACAATCAAGCGATTCATAAAAAACAAATGTGCCTAACCAAAATAGAAGAAAACAAAAATAAAATAAACGATATAAACTCTGAAATTAATGAAATTTTTCAAAGTTTTAAAGATATAGAACATAAATTGGAAAAAAATAAATGGTTTCTTGAGAATCCAACAACAGATTTACTCATGCATATTGATAATGAGCTTAGAAAAAACTCTAAAGATTTATTTGAACTGGGGAATGAATTAAACAAATCGCATTTTGAACGAACAAATTTAATAAATAAATTTAAAAATTTTCAAATTTCCTTAAGAGAACGCAGGGTTGTTTTACCGCCTAGCATTAATATTTTAAAAGAAGAGATAGAAAAAAGGGAATTGGATAAGAAGGTAAAGGGGCCAATTATCGACTTTTTAAAATATGATGATAAGCTAAGTTATGCTATCGAATCGGTTTTAGGAGAAAGGCTGCTATATAGCTTCATTGTAAGTGATTGGGATACGTTAAGTCTTTTAAATCGATTAAAGAATAAATATAATGCTTATTGTAATATCTATATAACAAAAAATCTAAGCATTCGCTCTTTATCGGAATTTTCTGCTGAAAAAGTTATAGGTTATTTAGCGGAATTAATAAAAGTTGTTAATGATGATATTGATATTAAAAAAGTCATTTATTCTAAGGTAAAAAACTGCTTAGTCGTTGAAGATTACCATTCTGGTATCCAAATCTATCGAAATTATAATTTTAAAGGCAAATGTGTGACTTTAAAAGGAGAACAGTTAATTTCATATAAATATGTTTATGAAACACCTTATCAAAAGCGTTTAAAAGGATTTCTCAGTACAGGTACAATAAAAGAACAATTAAGTAATTTAGAGACAGAAATAAATTTTTTAAATGAACGAATATCTGAAATAAGAGTTGTACAATCTAAACTTGATTCAGCCCAAAAGGAGCTCTATGAGAAAAAAGAAGCATTTAATGATCTTTTATATAATTTTAATCAAAAGCAAAGATTAACAACAAAAAAGAATAGGCTCTATGAAGTTATACATGGTCTTGAAAATAATACTGTTATAGTTAAAAATAATATAATAGATATAGAAAAGAAAATTCAATATTTAGAATCTCAGAGAGAGCCTGAGATTTTTAAATGGAGTGAAAGAATTAAAGATATACCCGATGAATTAAATATTTACAATGAAGATTTAAAAAAATGGGAAATAAAGCTCAGTGAAAACATAGAGCAGAGGCATGAAGTTAATGAAAAATTAAATAACGATAAAGAGAAAATCAATACTTTAAAACAAGACTATGAACTCAAAAAGCAAATTTTTCAAAAATCAGATAAAGATGCCTTTGAAATTTATCAGAAATTAGAGTCAGTTGATGATAAAATTGATTTAATAGAAGAAGATATCGCTAAATTAAAAGGAAATAAACTAGAAATCCAGAAAGAAAGAATAATTGTTGATAAAGAGCATATAGAGGTTAAAATAAAACTAGAGCAAGAAATACTAAAAACCACTGCCCTAGAGCAAGAATTAATGGCCAATGAAAGTGATTTAGAAAGAATCAATTTTGAAATAGGTTCTATAATAGCATCAAAAGATTTCGAGATGCGTGGTATAGATGAGATTAAAGAAGATATTTTAAGAATAAATAAAGACTTATTGAAATACTTAGATGTAGATGACTCAATTTTAATTGAAAAAGAGCAAATCTTATCAAGTATGAAAGAAATCACAAAAAATCAAAAAAGCTTGCAAAAAGATATAAATGCTGCTATCAAGACTGAAAATAAATTGGAGGAAACATATTATCAAAAATTTAAATCAACATTACATGATTTAGAGTTAAGAATTAACCAAAAATTCAAATCTGCTAATATTAAATCCTATTGTTCACTTAGTTTAATTGGTAATTTTGAAGAATTGGGGATAGATATCAAAGCTGCAACTACAAAAGAGCAATTAAAATCTTTTAAGGCACTTAGTGGGGGTCAAATTTCTATGATTTCCATTTGTCTGATTCTATCTTTACAAGAAATCAAGTCATCACCATTATGTATGTTTGATGAGGCTGGTATGTTTTTAGATGATAAAAACGCAGAGGCTTCTTATCAAATGATAAAAACGACTCTCGAACAGAATCCCATACAGTTACTTATGTTCTTACCAAAGTCCTCAAGTAGTTTGTTTCTTTTAGCAGACAAACTAATAGGCGTAGCTAGGGTTGGAAAGAAAGAAGTTTCTACTATATTTAATCCAAAAATAATAAAAAAATGAAATTAATGATTGAATTTACAGATTATTCCAAAGAAATAAACAAAAAAATCGAAAATGTAAAACAGGATGTTTTATCGGGAAAAATATCCCTATTAAACTTAGAACTCAATCCTATTTTTCAAGACTTAAAAGATTCACTTAATATTTTCAATATTTATAAATATTCTGAGCTATATAAAGAAGCTTGCTCCCTATTAAATCAGAAATTTGAAGAATTAAAAGGTTTTTTAAAACTCTTGGAAAGCGACAAGCTATTTTTTAATTTTTTAAATTTGAATTATAATGATTCTGAAATTTCAGATTTATTCAAAGGTTGTTGGAGACATATTTTCCATATCGAAAATACATCCATTAAATTTTTGGAAGATAGTAATCAGAAATATTCCAAGCAAAAAGTTACTGCGATCCTTCTTGAACATTTAAAAAAGCAGTATATAGATAAAGAATTCTTAGTAGAAATTCCTAATAAGAATTACACAGATCGGCTACTAATTTATTTTAATAAAATTAAATCAAAATTGCCATGCAGTTTTGAGGATATTTTTGAAGATGATAAAGATCAAATTCAAATATTTGAAAATTTTGTATATTTATTACATTTACTTCAATTAGGTAAAATTAAATATCAAAAAGAGACAAAAACTTTATATTTATGAGGAGCATTCAAAATGAATGAAATTTCAATACTAATGCATTTATTGAGTAAAAGAGAGGATTTAGATCAAATTGGAGCTACAAAAAAGCAGATATTACATGCTTTAAATTTAACAATTAAGAATAAAACAATATATTTTCAAGAGCTAATTACTGAATTATCTCGAATTATTGAACCCTTAGGACTTCAAATAAGATATAATCCTTTAGATTCGCATTGGTTCATTATATTTGAACCTGAAATCTCGGATCTTATAAAGTCAAATCCCTTTGGAAATAAGCCAAGTTTAGCTGCAACTTTATTTTGCTTACTAGCATGTTGTCTAAAGAACTCAGGTTACGCTACAGTTCAAGAAATTCAAAAGTTAAGAAAAAAAAAAACAGTTCTTGACGATATTAGAGAGTTGGAGAAAAAAGGTTATGTTAACTATAATAAAAATCAAGATCATGTTTCTCTTACTCCGTTAATAGGTTATCAATTAGATATGGAACAGTTATTTATAAAATTATCATTAAAATTAAAAGAAGTAGAAGAGAAATAAATTATTTTTTCACGTTACTAGTGGGAATAGTGATTTTAAGGATCATTTCAGCAACGTGATTATTGTATTCTTCAACTCCGTCAAAATTATCAACAGTTTCACCACAAGTGACAAAAATTTCTTTTATATTTATTTTTCTTTTATTGAAAAAATCATTAATTTTCTTGGTAAGCTTCTCGAGTTCTTTTTCCTTATCTCCTTCTAATAAATCAATTTTATTTATACAAACAAAAATTTTATCCGGGAAAAACCTTACATCATTAAAGAACTCAAACTGTCTTTCTAATTCACGATCTAAAGAAAAAACAGCGATAATTTGAGTAGCTATACGAGATATAGTAATAATACCCATTTTCACTACGGCACGAGAGCGATCTCCTCCAGGAGCGAAAATTGTATGAGCTTTCCCAGAAGCATCCTCTCTAAATACTACTCGATTAGGATGAATGGTTTTAGTTTCTTTTTCATCAAGGGTGTCAACTTTATTACCTCTTGGAACCGTTGCCTCGCCTGAAAAATCTGTCTTAACTACACTGGCGGAGATTCCACCCTCAACCTTTTCAATTTCTCCTCGATTTATATATCGAACAAATAAGCGAAGAATAGAAGTTTTACCAACACTAATATCTCCTAATAATCCAATATTAACCACTATACTTCACCTTCCAATAATTTATTCAGTAACAATTCATAATCAGGAATTAAAAATTGCTCTAAATATGCGTTGTTATGTGCCTGAATCAATGCAATTAATACTTCTTTTAAGTTTTTAGCATTTTTAGCATATTTTGCAAGATTTTCAGCTGAAGGGTCGTTATCAAAATCTTTTGCTTTCTCTTCAAACCCAAAATTGGTTCGTTCAGGTAACGAATCAAAAAATCCAAAAGCAGAATATCCTTGGTACTGAAAGAACACGAAAAATCTTGTTTTAATTGATGAAATAATTTTAGTTAGATATGCTGAGGGGTAAATTTCTCCTAATATTAACTCATCATCTTGTTCAATAACAAAATATGGTGAAATTGGCGAAGATTGATTCCCATACATCTCTTTTGGGGGTAATGAAATGAATGGTAATTTTTCAGATACAATTGTCCAGAGATCTTCGCGATGTTTTTCTAAAAGAATATCTTTAATCTCATCATAAGCGAAATAAAAATCTGATTGTAATGCTAATAGAGAACTCAGATATACAGATAAAGAAGCAAAAGTAGCTTCTAATAAAGGTCTTCTACCTTCATCTGATGTGGAAGGCTTAACAGCTCCTTTCCATGCTCGAAGACCTGTGTATACAAAACCTTTGATATCGAAAAAACTTCCTGAAAGAAAAATAAATGATGGCATAAAACCTTTTTCTTTAGTTAATAAGTCTCTCGATTTATTAATTAGCAGTTCTTCCAAACTACGTTCGTTGAATTTTGAGTGAATCACTGGCATAATTAGCCATTTCTTTTTTTTTGCCAAACTTACGCCACTTCTCTTCTTTTTATTTAAAATAATATAATTTGATGCATATTTATTTTATTCTATATTTATTAAACAATATATTATCATAATATAATTTTTTGGAAATATTCTATACGAATTATAGAGTAATATTAATGATTTTCATTTTTCAGCAGTTTGTAAATTGAGTCTAAAAATTAGGAAAAGATTTTTGTTTAGGCTTTCTTTTCTTATACAAATAAAATGCACCAATTCCAACAAATGCAGCAATTGCGATAAACAAGATAATTTCATTGATGGGTATTCCAGGCTCTTCGACTTGACAATAAGAATCTGGTGCGCAGTCTAAATACCCATATGCCCCTATTACATAAGTAGAAACAACGAACCACGTGATATTATCATGAATTAAAAGAGCAGAGATAGGAATCGTAGCTTCAATTACATAATCTGAAGAAGTTCCAATAATATCAGCAGAAGTTTTGGAAGGGGTCCACCCTTCAGTATTATTCCAAAATTCCATAACAAACGTATTATTAACAGGGGTATATCTGATAAAAATCACATTAAATCCCAATCCAGTAAAGTTAGAATAATTAACAATATACTCTACTATTGGGTTATTTGGATTATAATTTTTAAAGAAATAAATACTACAATTCATACCATATCCAGTTATATTACCTGCAAAAGTTACATTCGTATATTGGCCATCAAGAGTAATATTAACAATATCAATTTCATCATGGCTACTTACTATTTCGACATTACCAGTAGCACGTTCTACTTTATAAATATCGTTTTGAGGATCGGTAAAACTCTCTGTAAGTCCTTTAACTACAGGAATATATTGGAACGAAATTATAAATAGAATTAAACAGAGTAAAATGAATGAAGAAATTTTTCTTTTAATCATTTTAAATTTAATTTCTTTTTTTATTATTTAAAATTTATTCAAATAAAGTATTTATTTCAAAAAATGATGTTTAATTAATCCTGACTAGCTAATAATTCTCTAATTTTTTCTGTAATGAGATCATAATCTTTAATGGAATTTAGATTTGAAATATGGATATACTCTATTTTATCTGTATTTTTATAAAAACTATAATTAACACTTAAATTTGGATATCGTTCCTTAATTTTTATCAATGCACCTTTTAAAAAGACAGTTATAAAATCTTCAGAAGTTTCTTTTATAGATCTTATATCAGGGTCTATAAATTTAATTTCTAACCTTTTAAAGTCATAGAAATTGAGGACACAAAGTAAATCTTTTTCATCAGCTGAAAAGATTTTTCTCTTAATATTTGTACCTTTAAATTTTTCCTCAGATATACCCTCTTTAAAATAATCCTCACTCAATAATTTGGTATATATTTCATCAGCACTAGTAAAGGATTGATTAGAAATTACAGAATTCAAGTGATTTATAATTTCATGAAGTTCTTTTATTTCTAACTGCAATTCTTCTAATTGCTCTTGTTTCTTGTAATAAATACTTCTAAGTACTGAAAGAATTTTAGTTAATTTCTCCGTCTCCTTCTCATTATCTATAGAACCCATTGTGTTCATATATATTTAAAGATAAAATAAATTTATTTATTTATTTAGTGCTAGTTCTATTAAGTAATTTTTTCTCAAAGTGATTAGAATGCATTCGATGATTATTACTCCAAACCCTGCTGATTCAGAAGTCCAAATTCTTTCAGAAGAATTTAAAAAATTAGGATATGAAGTAAAATATTTTATACCATCTAAATTTGTTGCAAAAATTAATATCAACCATTTTCAAAAAGAATTTGAAAATCTTGACCCTAGAGCAGCTCTTGTTAGAGGTTTTGGAGCAGCTCCAACTCAAAAAATATTCTTTAGATTAGATCTATTAAACGCCATTGAAGAGTATGATGTTAAACTAATTAATTCACGAGAGTCATTAGAAATTGCTAGTGATAAATTCTTGACTTCACTTTATCTAGAAAAGAACAATATACCTACACCAAAAACAATAATCTGTGAAAATCCAGATGATGCTCTGGCATCTTTTGAAGAACTTGGTGGAGATATGGTTTTAAAGCCACTATATGGATCTAAAGGAATAGGAGTTACAAGAATAAATGATAGGGCTTTTGCTGAAAACGTAATATATGGATTAAGTCGTCTAAATGAGATCTTTTATTTACAAGAATTTATCGAACATTATAACAGAGACATTAGAATCTTGATATTAGGAGATAAAGCCATAGCTGGTATGTACAGAGTAAGTGATAGTTGGAAAACTAATATACATGCGGGAGCGACAATGGAACCTTTAAAAATGACTAAAGAATTAGAAAAGTTGGCTATTAAGGCAGCTCAAATTACAAAAACAGAAATTGCTGGTGTAGATATAATAGAAAGTGAAAAGGGTTTATTAGTATTAGAAGTGAATTCAATCCCAGGATTTACTGCTCTCCAAAAAGTTACAGATATTAATATTGCTAAAGAAATGATAAAATATTTTTTAAAAAACACAGAAACCTAAAAAATAGAGTTTAAAAAAATTTGATTTTAAATGAATCTTAGTTGATATCTTAGGTTATAAGTCTTCAATTAATCCTATTAAAAAGGCAATGAGTACCAATACACC
>JBATUM010000091.1:0-2376 GCA_049671145.1 Promethearchaeia archaeon | reverse complement strand
ATATATATTAGAAAACTTTTATTGTATATTTGCTAATAAAGTTAAGTGTTAGATATTTTAATTCTGATATTATGAGAAGGCATAAGAAACTAAGTTATGTTTCAATATTTATAATTTTAAGTTTGTGCTTTTGTGGCAAATTTCTATTTACTGTTTCAAATATCAATACTTCATTTGATATAAATAAAGAGAATTTCTTTGATTCTGCTAATTTAAAAACCCATAGCACTTCTGAAGAATTTAATAAAGAGTGGATTTCGAATCCTTCTTTCGATAATCCTACAAATTCATGGTTTAAGTTATCTGGAGGGGATCCTACAGATGTAAACGCATCTATTAAATCAGGACAAGGGAATTTTGAAATTTTAGGTGAGCAAAGAACATTTTCATTGGTAGAAACACCACCGATAAGTTCAAATTGGGTGGCTATTCCAAATCCAGATTTTCCACAAGGCCCCAGTAGCAATTTTTCAGACTCAGAAGGATTGAAAGTATATCATCTTTTTGATGATGAGAATGCAAATCAAAATCCAAGCGTACATTGGGACAGAAATATTACCACGTCTGTAGATATGTCTGATTACGTAATAAAATCTGCATCAATTCAAGTAGTCGTAAACGCAACAGTCGATCTAGATGTTGATTGTCCTGGAGATGATTTAGATCAACAAGAATCCTATGACTATGTTAGATTCTATGTCTTAGTATCTGATCTACCAAAAGGTAAGGTATATGAAATGGCGTATCTTCAACCAACTGATTTAGGGCAAGGCAATCCACCTGGAGACGATACTTTACCTAATTCATATTTAATACCTTATACTGAAGATGACCTGATTTATTTTTTAACCTCTGTTCTTAGTACAACTTATTTTAATTTTACAATTACATTAGGAATTAGAATATACACTGCAGATAATTCTGGAACATATGATAACGATGAATTTCATGAATTGCTGATTAAATCTGTAAACCTTACATTTAGTTATGAGAAAAAGATAGACCAGCTAACTTATATATCTTGGAATCAAATAGGTGATAAAGTAACCGGAGACAATATCGAAATTACAAGTGCTATTTTAAATTTCGAATGTAAAATCGATCAAATTTGGCCAGAAACCCGTTCTCTGAACTCTGAATTAAGAATTTTTATAAATAATTTTCAAATTGAGAAAAAAATACGATTAATTTCATTTAATATGTCTTTTCAAGAAATAGGATTAGATGGTTTTGATGTTACAGCATTAATATTAAAAGAAGTAAATATATCGGTCTCTTTTCAAATTTTTTTGGCAGATGAATTCATATTAGATAAAAAAATCACAATTTCAATTGATAATGTATCTTTACTAATTTCTTATGAAGATATATCTCCCTCATACACCTTGATTATGATAATCTTAATTAGTTCTTTTGTAATTATCGCAATTCTTTCTAGTTTAAGCTTAAGAACATATGTCTTAATACCGAGGAGGAAAAAAAGAGATTTCAATTTGCAATCGAGGATACAGAAATTCAAAGATTCAATAAATATTCAAGCCATTTTAATCGTTCAAAATAATAGTGGAATCCCAATTTTCTATAAGAGATATTCAATGTTAAAAAAAGAAAAACAAGTATTATTTCCCGGTTTTATTCAAGCTTTAACGGCAATGGCAAAAGAAATAACTGATGAAAAGGATAATGAATATTATTCTGAGGCTTCAACTGCGCCCTATGATATAAAAAAGTTACTTGAATTTAACTTTAAATACTTTAACTGCCTAGTTAGCGATAAAAATAACATCAGAATCGTTTTAATTCTTAAAGAAAAAGCATCTCAGAGATTAAAACAGAAAATTGTTGATTTAATCTCAAGTTTATATCTTAAAATTGATGATCAATTAGAAGAATTTGATGGCTCTTTAGATTATTTCAATCAAATAATCCCTTCAGAATTAAGTGAACATCTAAAACTTTTTTATAAAGACACTTTCAAATTATTTTCCGATAGAATAAATATCTCTAAACTTAAAAGAGAAAACAATATAACAAAAATTGAAACGCGCATTATTAATGTGATAGATTCAATCTCTAAAGATAATCATCATTTTTATTTGGAAGAATTAGTTAATGAAATCAGCGAAGAAAATAAAGACTTAGTTTTTGATGCTATTAACTCATTAATTTATAAACGCATCATTATTCCAAGTAACCTTAAATTAAATTAAAGTGCTAAGCTTTATATGAAACCCATAAACCTTTAATCTTAAGCTAAGGATGCCTGCTTTGATAGTCTAAAATGTGTTGAAAAATACCCTTCGCAATTCATTTATAAAATGTTAGTATAAAATGTAAGAAAAATAAATCTTAAGAAAAAAAAAGTAAACCAGAAAA
>JBATUM010000090.1:0-12233 GCA_049671145.1 Promethearchaeia archaeon | reverse complement strand
CGCCTAAATTTAGCGTTTTTACTATAATTTGGTTGTACCCTTCTAGGTGGATGAATTAAAATTACATTGTAGTTTTTCAAGAGAAATACCAAAAATGTGAATAAAATGAATATTAAATAAAAATTTAAAAAAAATTCAATTAATAACTAAAAACTAACTACTCTTTTTGAATTTATTTACTTTTATTACAATTTTGGAAAAAATTAATTAAGAATCTTGAGAGATTGGATTTAGGATAAAAAGATTACCAAGGTCTTCTAAGAGTAGTTGGCCTACTCATGGTAGATTTCTCAGGATAATCTAAATTATAATGAATCCCTCGGCTCTCTTTTCTTGAAATAGCACTTACTATTATTAGTTTCGCAACAGTAGCTAAATTTCTTAATTCAACAAGATTTTTTTCGATTTTAAAATCCCAATAATATTGGTTTATTTCATCGAGCAAAAGGTTAATTCTCTTCTTTGCTCTTTGGAGCCGTAAATCGGTTCTAACAATTCCGACATAATTCCACATGAATCTTCTGATTTCATCCCAATTTTGGGATATAATAACTGCTTCAGTTGAGGGTACTGCATTACCTGGCTCCCATTCTTTAAATTCTTTTACCTTTAAATTTTCTATTTTATTTGCAAGAGTATTTGCACATTCATGGGCGCAAACTATACCTTCTAGTAAAGAATTACTTGCTAATCGATTTGCACCATGTAATCCTGTACAGGTAGATTCTCCAATTACATACAAGTTTTTCACTTTGGTAGATCCATCAATTTTCGTTAATACACCCCCACAACAATAATGCGCTGCTGGAACAACAGGAATCGGATCTTGAGTAATATCTATGTTAAAATTTTGACAGGCTTCATACACTCCTGGAAAGTGACTTCTAATAAAATCTGAACTCCTATATGAAGCAATATCTAAATATACATAATCATCTCCTGATTTTTTAAGTTCAGCATCAATAGCTCTAGATACAATATCCCGTGGAGCTAATTCTTTAGCGGGGTGATATTCTTGCATAAACTCATGTCCGCTTATGTCTTTAAGAATAGCTCCCTCACCTCTCATGGCTTCGGTAATTAAAAGTGATTTTGCATATGGATGATATAAGCATGTTGGATGAAATTGATAAAATTCCATGTTTGCAATTATAGCTCCTGCCCGGTAAGCCATAGCAATCCCATCTCCTGAAGCCACATCGGGATTAGTAGTATAAAGATAAATTTTCCCAGCTCCTCCCGTCGCCAAAACTGTTACTTTAGCTGCAATATTATGTATCTCATCATTTTCTTGATCTAGAACATAAGCGCCATCACACCTAAAATTAGCTGAAAATAAATTAATTGCACACCAATATTCCTTTATTTGAATATTATGGTGTTTATTTATTTCTTCAATCAGTTTCTTTTCTACATTCTGACCTGTTAAATCATTGACGTGAAGGATTCTTCTTTCAGAATGACCCCCTTCCTTTCCCAGATCGTATTCACCATTCTCACCTCGGTTAAACTCAACTCCTAAATCAATTAATTCTTTTATCCTTTCTGGCGCTTGCATTACAATTTTTCTAACAACCACTTCATTGCATAATCCATCTCCTGCAATTAAAGTATCTTGAACATGGTTTTCAAAATTATCGTTTCCATTCCACACACAAGCAATACCTCCTTGAGCATAGTATGTATTAGATTCTTTTAGGTTCTCCTTTGTTATTAAAAGTATTTCTTGATCTGGTATTAAAGTCGCTAGTTTTATTGCCAATGATAATCCGGAGATACCTCCTCCGACTATTAGAATATCTGTCTTAATTTTCAAAGAACTCCTATAGTCTCCAATTAGTTTTATGAATTTATTTTTTCATATTAATATTTAAATTAATATCCTAAAAATAAATGACAATTAATAATTTTTTCTTAAAGTGATTAATTAAATAAGTATTATCCCTTTTAGAAATTAACGATATCTTTTTTAATATTTCTGCTTTTTATTGAGTAGGGTATATGTATTATAAAACATATAATATTTCTAAAATAAATGGAAATATTAAGTACAATAACTTTTGATGAGGATTAAATTGACTAAGATCCATAATGTGCTCTTTTTATGTTCGGGAAATACTTGCAGATCGCCCTTTGCTGAATATTTTGCAAAATGGCTAAAAGAAACTAAATATAAAGATGAATTGAAAGGAATTCATTTTGATTCTGCTGGCCTCTATCATTATTATGAGGAACCTCAAGAGGGAACACTGAAATATCTTAATTTAAAAGGAGTTAATATAAGCGAATTTAAGGCAAAGGATGTTGATGCTGATTTAATTGAAAAACAAGACCTTATTTTAGGATTTGAAAGAAAATGGCATATTAACAAATTAAAAAGAAAGTTTAAGAACACTGAGAATTTGGAGAAGAAAGTTTTTCTTTTAATGGAATTTGCAGGTGAAACTGAAAATTTAGAAATTAAAGATCCTTTTTACTTGGATGAAAGAGAATATAATAAAGTTTTGCAAAGAATAGAAGAAGGAGTAATTAAAGTAATTGAAAAAATTATAATAATGAATAATTCGGAATAATAGAATAATATGATTCTATTCCGTGAGAAATGCATATTTCTGAGTGAAATTCTTCTTAATTAAATATTTGGTTGATTCGAAAGGTGTCATATTACCAACAAATTTTTTAAGATCTTCATAAAACTTATCTTCAAAATCCTTTGAAAAATTATCGAGTTTGCGAGTTAAAACGGGTAGATCCATTGATGAAATTAAAGTAGTAATATGATTCTTTCCATAACTGAAATATAAATAATCATCATCCTTTTCTATTCTCCTCAATTTCTTTTTACTATGTGTAATTTCGGATAAAATTGATAAAACTCCTGTTAAGGCACTTGATACTAAATCTTCATCCATACATTCATCTTCTTTAGCATATAGTTTCTGATCTTTCGATTCAAAATTATAACTATAGAAACACACTCCCGTGTTGTTAAAAACATAAAGGATCTTTATCGTTGATGCCCAATTTCTCTCCTTTGAGACTAGAAATTCTTTCATTGACATCATCCAAACTAATAAAATAACTAAAGCAAATGAATTTATTAAACTTGAAAAGTTTGGTATAAAAAGATCAACTCCGGGTAGATCACTTATCCACCTAGTAAAAAGAAAGCCAATAATTATACCTAAAAACATGAGCCCCATAAATAATCCGTTAATCCTCCCCCTAAACTTTAAATTTCCCCTTTCTATCGAGAAATCTCCGGATATTGTAAAAATTGCTAATAACAATGGTGTAATGGAAAATGCATAATGAATTCCAAGAAATATTCTTTTCGGGATTCCAAAAATATATTCACTACCAATAAACGATCCTGAAGATATGAGAAAAAAGGAAAGTAATAATATTCCTAAAACAATTGAGATTTTTCTCCCTATATTATCCAAAAACCAACCCGCGGCAATTATATATAAGAAAGACGCTATGCAAAATACTAGCAAATCCATATCATATCCATGAGTTGCTAACAGGTTTCCTAAAATAAAGCTTAAGATTGTAAAGCTTGAGGAATAACGAAAGAAATGTTTTTCAAAGATTATTTTAAAATATTTTTTATCAGATCTTAACCTTTCTTCTGTTTCAAGATATTTATATTTCTTAGATACCCCCCAAATTAAGATTAACATTGCTCCCTCTAAAATAAAAAAATAATTATATAATGGTTCAAAAAGCACGAAAAATGCTCCCGTGGTTCCAATAATAAAGCTCATAATTATTAAAAAAGCGGTAACACGGCCTCGATTTAATATATTGGTTTCATGGACTAAAATTGTAAACCATAATACAATTAGCTGAGGTAAAGTAAATAGAATAATGAATAAACCAGTGTAATACACTGGTTTAACATTACTGAAGACTGTTAAAAATAATCCTATTAAGGTTAAGAATAGAATATAATTAAATGAATTAGTTCTATTCTTTATATAATCTACTACTTTTCCAGATACTAAGAAACTAATACAAACTGTGAATAAAATAATAAATACTTCTAAATTTATAGCTGCTTCAAATTCTACTATAAAGGCATACTTGAATAGCAATGCTTCTGTTATCATAGCAATAGAACTAAAAGAAAAAAGCAAATATAGAAAACTAATCCTTGATAGATCAACATCTGCAAAAAAAACTTTACTAATTCTACTTTTAAATTTAAATGTTGACATCCTTGAGATTTAGGAATAATTGAATATAATATGTTTTTAGTTATCCATTAATTTAATATTTATGTAAGAAAAATTAAAAAAAGTTGAATTATAAATAAGTATGTCTAAAATTAAGAATATACTTCTTATATGTGCTGGAAATACAGCACGTTCTCCCGCAGCTGAGTATTTGGCAAAATATTATGCTAAAAAATATAATGTGAACTTATATTTTGATTCTTGTGGCTTTTTTAACGCCTTTTCTTATATGCAACCAGAATCTAGAGAATATTTAGAGTTGAAAGGGATAAAACCTTCAGATTTTAGGCCAAAGATTTTAAATAGAACTCTATTAGAAAAACAAGATTTAATAATAACAATGGAACAATCTCAATCAAACGATATTATCAGAAATTATCCCCAAATCAGCGATATTGATAAAAAAACTTTTACATTGAAAGAATTTAATGATGATAAAGGCGATCTAGATATCATTGACCCTTATTACACGAGTTATACTGTCTATAAGAAAGTTCTTAATACTATTGATAACAACATTGAAAAAATGATAAAAAAAATAATAGAATTGAATAAATAAAGGTATTAAGGGAAAAAACAGTGATAAAATTTTTCTATATCTGTTTTTGACAAATTAGTAAAAACACATATATTTGGTATTTGAGCAAGATAGAAATTCTAAAAAAATATAAATATCACTTGTTTAGTTAGATATTTAATGAACAAACTAACCTTTAATGATACAACTATAGAAATAACCGTAAATGATATAGCTAACGCAGAATGTGACGCTATAGTGATTCCTACTAATAGTAGGCTCTTACCTTCTGGAACAATAAGATGCAAAGTATTACGAAAAGCAGGTTCACAGGTTCAAGTCGAATGTAATCGAATAATGCAAAAAATTTCAAATATTTCTATGGGAGACGCAGTTATAACATCAGGTGGCAATCTCAATTCAAAATTTTTATTACATATTCGATCTGGTCATGATAAAAAGAAATTAATTTTAGCAACCTGGAATTCATTAAAATTAGCTGATCAAAAAGAAAACATAAAGTCAATTTGTTTTCCTCCGATTTCATTAGAGGTTATTGGTTTCAATGCTCAAACTTGTGCTGAAATTATCCTTTCAACTATTAAGAAATATATCCTCGAGAAGAATGTAAACATTAAAAATATTTCAATTTATCTTGAAACTCTGCCAGATTATAAAGAATTTGAAAAGACATTAGATAACTTGAATAAGTAATATCTTTTTTAGTTATACTTTTTTTTTAAAAAAATCTTTACCAGATAAAATTTTAAGCTCAGAAATCAACCAACAAACTTCTTCATAAGTTGATGATGATTTAAAGATTTCTTCTGTTTTCTTCTTAACTTCACTATCAGTTATTTTTTTTTCTCCTTTTGTTATATATAATTGAAGTTTAGCAAGCTCTCTACATAATCCTTTATAACCTTTCTTCTTCTGAGCGAGTTCATACGTTGCTAGATTTATTTCAGCAATTAGATCTGGTTCCAGTCCTGCTTCAATAAGTTCTTTAGTATCCTCTATTTCTAATTTTAATTCAGTGCGTTTTTCCAAAGCTTTAGATTTGATTTTCCCACCTTTTAAAGCATCTATAATTGCTAAAAATCCTCCAAATTCATTATTTTGTTGAATAATTTGAATTTTAGCAGTATTATCTCTTGATTGATTCAATAAATTTGCCCTTTTCAAACTTAAGTCCTTTTTCTTTTTAGATGCTTTATTACCCTGCCACAAGTAAATTACTTTGTTCTCATCAATGAGATATACCCTACTGCTGTCATTAAAATCAACTGCTGTAGTTTTTCTCAATGCACCATTTTCAGCAACATTATATAAGAGCACTGATAGCACCAATAGAAAATCTATTTTGCTTTTTAGATTCTTTACTAATAAATTAGAACTAATTAAATTTATTCTTTAATTTTACAGAAAAAATAAAAATGAAATTATTGACATTTTTCAGGATTTAACTGACAAAATCTAAGAGATGATACTAAATCATCTTTACCAATCAATCCTAAAATGAAATCGTCTCCATGTTCTTTTACTATAAGTAATTGTGGTTTAGTCTCCATTTGTATAAATTTCTTCATAACTTGTTTTCCTGAATCATTATCATAAATAGAAGGAAAATCATTTAATTTTCTCATTGCATATCCAACTATAAATTCTGATCTTTGCTCAATGGGAACTTTCTTAATGTCATCAAGATGGATAACTCCAACAATTAAGCCGTTTTTTATTACCGGAAAATAATCTTTTTTATATAGCATGAAAAATTGACTAATTGCTTCTGATAAAGTTAAATTAAAAGGTATTTCTAATTTTGGTAAACTAATCATATCTTTTGCATTCAAGTGTGAAAGAGTTTCTTCATTCAAAACTTGAAGATATGATTGTTTTGTTTGATTATTTAGAAATGAACCAATGAGAATTAACCATATCCCGTTTAGTCCAAATAATAGGAATTGTATAAAACCATAAACTATGAGTCCATAAGCAAAAAAAGTCCCAACTCTTGAGGCCGTTTTGGTAGCAGAAACTAAGTTTTTACGTTTAGCCCACAGGATTGCTCTTAAGATTCTACCACCATCCACTGGAAACGCAGGCAATAGATTAAAAAGCCCTAAGCCTATGTTAGAAATTCCAGAGTAAAATAGAGTTATAACTACTCCTAATGGTAAACTAAGTGGAAGAGTAAATAAGAAAATTAGTAATAAACCTCCAATTATTAAACTAGAGAGTGGCCCAACGGCAGAAATGATTATTTCACTCTTAGGTGTTCTAGGTTCTTCTTCTATCTTCGATGCTCCCCCGAATAAATATAGTTCAATCTCTTTAACTTTCAATCCATATCTTTGGGCTACAATAGAGTGAGCCAATTCATGAACTAAAATTGATGCTAATATGATTAATCCATTAATTATTCCAACCAATAGTAGATCAATTAAAGATACGGTAGGAACCACCGTAGCATAAAAATTTGCAGCATAAAATCCCACTAAACCAATTATCAATAATGTACTTATACGTAATTTAATTTCTATTCCATAAATTTTACCGATTTTTATATTTAACACCTCAAAAATAAATTTTTCTTTTTATAAAATGTTATAATAACTTCAAAAAAACCCACTAGTGTTTTCTAATATAAGGCTACAAAATAGGATATAAATTTCTATGTATTATTACGATAAATTAATTTTGCCCTTATGATTATAAATAAAAATATAATCTGGTACTGCTCTTTTAGACAAAAACCTTAAAAATACGAATAATTTAAGAAAATTAATATAACTTTTAAGGAAATGGATCATCGTATTACCTTTTCAGATAAAGAAAATGTCAAAAGTTATAAAAAAAATAAGATTTAATTATTTATTAAAATCTTAAATTAAAATTATATTAAAGAAGGTTGAAATTAAAAATGGTTGATGTAAAAAATGTATTAGTTCTAGGTGCTGGTTTAATGGGAAGTGGCATTGCTCAAGTATCTTTAATGGCAGGTTATAATGTTACTCTAGTAGATATAAAAGATGAATTTGTAGATGGGGGCTATGCTAAAATCGATGAAGGTATGAAAAAGCTCGAAGCAAAAGGCGCTTTAGGAGGAGTATCTGCTGCAGATATGATGGTTAAATGCACAAAATCAATAGACCTAGCATCTGCTGTCAAGAACGTTGATATGGTTATTGAAGCAGTAATAGAAAAAATGGATATTAAAAAGCAGGTCTGTAAGACAACAATAGATAATGGACCTTCACATGTTATATTTGCAACAAATACCTCTACAATGAGCATTACGGAAATTGGTAAAGATTCAGGAGCACCGGATAGGGTATGTGGTATGCATTTCTTTAATCCTGTACCTTTAATGAGATGTATAGAAGTTATTAAGGGGGTTAAAACATCAGATGACACATTTAATACTGCCATGGATTTTGCAGGCAAGCTACCTTGCTTGAGGGGTCAAAGATATATTGCTCCTGTCTTAAAAGATAGACCCGGCTTTATTGTAAATAGAATGAATGCTCCTGTCCAGATATATTTGAATTGGGTTTTTGATGAAATAGATAGACAAGGTATGTCTTGGGAACGTTTAGATGCTGATGCTGGAGGAAAAATGCCTATGCCACCTTGCGTTTTAACAGATTTTGTCGGACTCGATACAACTTTTCATGTTATGAATTATTATAAAGAAACTCTTTCTCCTGATTTTGAACCTGGCAAAGTCATAAATGAATTAATGGAAAAAGGAGACTTAGGTCAGAAAACAGGAAAGGGATTCTACGATTGGAGTCAAGGAAGAGATGCGATTATGGCTAAAATAAAAAGCGCTGAACCGGCTGGTCTTTTTGATTTAAACACCGTTTTTGCTATAATGTTAAATGAAGGTTGTCGTATTTTAGATGAAGGTATTGCTAGTGGATTTAAAATTATTGATGATGCTAATATGGCTGGTATGAATGCTCCAGGTCCTTTTGGAGCAGGGAAGAAGAATTATGAACAATGGGCCAACGTTTTGAACGATTTAGCAGACAAAACAGGTAATGAATATTTTAGACCCATTAATTTGATGAAATCTGGAGAATTTTCTAAAATGAGAAAATAAGTTAATCAAACTCTCAATTATTTTTATTCTTTTTTATCAATATAATTTATCTTATGCTCAACATCTTTCTACTTTTTAAAATATTTTCTAGAATTACTAAAATTTGAAAGTTTTTAATTTTAAAAATTATTTAACTATTTGTTTTAAAATAGAATATAATTAGTATTGAAATAAGAAAAAATCGGATTAAAAAAAGGTTATTAAAATGACGGAAGAAGCTAAATTTGAACATATAAAAATTGATTGGCCACCATTGAAAGATGAAGAAGGAAATGTGATTCGCGAAGGAACCATCGATGGAAATTATGCTGTGATTTCAATTAATCGACCAGATAGATTAAATGCTTTAACTGAACAAACGGTCGCAGAAATTTCTCGAGCCCTCAGAATCATGGAAATGGATGGATCAATTCGAGCTGTAGTTTTGAGAGGTACGAAAGATTTTACAAAAAAGCCTGCTTTTTCGGCGGGTGCAGACCTCGCAGCAATGGTGGATCCAAGATTAAAAATGAATGTTCCCATGCATATGAGTATGGCAATGAGAATAAGACATCGAGAGTACGACGAGATGGAGCAGTTTTCCAAACCTTTAATTGCCGCTGTAGATGGATTTGCTTTAGGCGGAGGATTCGAAATAGTTTTAACCTGCGATATTGTAATAGCAAGTGATAGAGCCATTTTTGGGACACCAGAGATCCATCGTGGAATTTTTTCATCAAATGGAGGAGTTACAAGATTAGCTGAAAGAATTGGACTCAATAGAGCCTTGCGCGTAGGTTATTTTGGAGAACAATTTGATGCAAAAATTATGCTTGATTGGGGTTTGGTGACTTGGATGGCTCCTGCTGGAGAGGAATTCGAAAAACTAGTTCATGAAAAGGCAAAATGGCTCGCTGATGCTCCAACAACTGCTTTATTTATTATAAAGAAATGCGTCAAGTTTGGAACACGATATCCACAATTAGGAATTATGATGGAGCAACTTGGCTTTGGTGTTAATAGCGCAAGTTTCGATTCTAAAGAAGGAATTGCGGCATTTAACAGAAAAGTCAGATGTCCTGTCTGCAATGGTAAGGGCAAAATGGAAGATGGAAGCACTTGTGAAAATTGTGGAGGAAGAAAAAGAATAAAGGACACTCCACACTTTAAAGGGCTTTAATTAAGCTATAATATTCTTTTTTAATTTTTTTTCTTTAGAAAATAATGTGGCACGATATTAATATTGTAGAAGAAATTAATGACGGAACTCTTTTCTTGAGAAAAATATCCAAAGAGGATATTCACTTCTTTTATGAGAGCTTAAAGGATAATAATATAACTGATTATTTATCTTTAGGTCCTTTAAGGTCATTAGATCATTCAAAAAGTATGATCAAAAATTATCTAAAGTATTGGGATAAATACATCCAATTCAATTACATAATAGAACTTAGAGAAGGTTCCAAATCTCTCAAGATTGGCTCTGTAAGTTTATGGAGTTTGAGTTGGCAGCACAAGAGAGCCGAAGTTGGGGTATGGCTTACTCCAAATTATTGGGAAAAAGGGATTGGTAAAAGTACTCTAGAAATGATAAAAAAAATAGCATTTTTTCATCTTAAACTTAATCGACTTCAAGCACATATAGCTTTAAAAAATACAAGATCAATTAATACCTTTAGAAACTCTGGGTTTAGAGAGGAAGGTATTTTGAAAGAATATCTAAATTTGAGCGGTAACTTTCATGATGCTATTATATTAGCATGTTTAAAGGAAGTTTGACAATAATGACCTTATCCTCTTAGATTTTAATACTTCTTCAAGATCATTTGAAAATGATTTAAAAATATTAATATTTCCATTAAAATCTACTAAATACCGCTTAAATTTGGCTGTAAATTTCTCAAAAATTTCCTGTGCTAATCGATCAACTAGTTTTTTCCTCATGCTTTTATTATCCACTTTCACAATCAAATGACATAGTTTTTCTGGATGAGTATAAAAATAAAATTCACTTTTATTTAATTTTAAAGTGACTAGACTTTCACTAAAACGGTATTTAGTGAATCTACAAATTTGATCAAAATAACTAGCAATTAAGCGGTAATCATATTTCTCATTAAAATTATTGTCTAGTGCATGATTAAACAATGGAATTCCTGTATTAGATAAAATAATGATTTCTTGGATCAATTTTCTCCAGAAATAATATTCATTTTTGGATATATAATAACTTCTTAAATAAAGTATATATCTTTGATAAAATTTAAAATAGTTATTAATCTGCTAATACAAGAAATGAGTGAGAAATTACTTTGTTTTTGCAAATTTTACTAATTTTATTCTAATTTGTTTAAACTTATTTAGTGCTAATGAAAAATCTCCCTTGCTTAATGCGTTTAATGCTTCTTTATTCATAGAAATAAGGTTTTCTCTGAAGTTTTCAAATTTATCATATTTCTGAAGTTTAGCCTCAATATCTGCAATGTATTTAGAATATTTATCCACATAATTTAATTTTCCGATGAATCTTGATATTTTTACTACTTGTTTACAGTTATTTATGGCGTCCTCAAATAGGAAGTTTGCAATATTTCTTTCGACTAAATTCTCTAAACTCTCGATATCTTTTATAAGTTTATTATACTTCTGTTCCGCATCAAGGATTGACCTCTCTTTAATTTTTATCTCTTTATTATAATCAGTAAAAGATTTCTCTTCGATTATTTGGTTTATGGCTTTTAATAATTTTTTAGCTTCATCAAATTTATACTCATCTGTTAATTTTGTAATTTCTTCCATTGAATTTTCAACTTCCTCTCGAAAATCATAAGTAGTTTTAAGTTCAGTAAACATTGCTTCCATGGTCCCCCATCTTTCTAATAAGGCAGTATCCTTAAGGTTCTTTAAAATGGGTTTTGCTTTATGGAGCGTTTCCCTTGCTAATATTATGTTATTAGTGCTTAAATAGCTTTCTAATTGTATTTCCAGCGGCTCTAATTGTCTTTTTATGTTATTTTGCTCAGTAGAATATTTATTCCAAATTTTCTGTTCTTTTTCAAGTAACTCTTCTATTGAGAGGTTCGGACTTAAATCGATTATTTTATCATATTTTTGCTTGAATTTTTCCACTTCTTCATGTGCTTCGTCAATTCTTTCATTCTTCGATAATTTTTCAAATTTGATTTTTAAATCTTCAAAATCATCAATGATAAAAGATTTTTGGTCTTCATTTTCAATTATTTGATATATATTGGTTATAAATTTTTCTTGCTCCCTTATTATAGAATTTAATTCAACTTTTTTTGCAAGGTCAATAATTTCTTCTGCTGTTTTTATAGCATCATCATATTTGCCCATGAGGTAATGATTATTCGCAATTACCTTTAAC
>JBATUM010000089.1:0-8280 GCA_049671145.1 Promethearchaeia archaeon | reverse complement strand
GAGCTAGAATGTTAGAACGAAAAAATCAGATGAAATGGAAAGATTATGATGCCAAGGTAATTCCGACAAGTCAATTGACCACTAAAATTATTGAAGACATTTTAGAAAACAATACCTGTTCACTAACAACGTATAAAGCCTCGATGAATATGCATTTATCATTTCTCAAGCCTATTTTAAAATTTTTAAATGATAATTCTAAACACAAATATAGTCAATATCCTTTTACATAAAACCAAGAGTTGATGACAATGAGTTTAAAACCTGAAATTAGTACTCTCCTAATCGGAGCAGGCCCAATGGCCGTTGAATACTCAAGAGTATTAACTGCTATGGAAATTCCTACTATTATTATAGGGAGAGGGAAAGAATCAGCTCAGAAATTCGAAGAAATAACTGGTTTAAATGTGTATTTGGGAGGTATTGATAAATGGTTAAATAAAAATAATAATTATCCAAAGTATGCTATTGTCGCTGTTAGTGGAACTGAATTAGGTAATGTTACTCGATCTCTACTAAAGAGGGGGTTTAAAAAAATTTTATTAGAAAAACCAGGTGGTTTAAATTATGAAGATATTAAATCTCTTGCGAAAGACGTGGAAAAACATAAAGCAAACGTATTATTAGGTTATAATCGCCACTTTTATTCATCAGTCTTAAAAGCACAAGAATTTATTAATAAAGATGGAGGGATAAGTTCTTTTTATTTTGAATTTACAGAATGGAGTCATGTTATTGGAAAACTTGAAAAGGATAAAGAAATAAAAAGCCGTTGGTTATTACACAATTCAACACATGTAATTGACTTAGCATTTTATTTAGGAGGATTCCCAGAAAAGATTAATTGTTATAAATCTGGAGGATTTAAATGGCATCCAGATGGAGCTATTTTTACTGGAGCAGGAATCACAAAAAATGGAGCTTTATTCGCTTATCACTCGAATTGGGATGCTCCTGGTAGATGGGGGGTAGAAATTCTTACAAAGAATAATAGGTTAATATTTAGGCCTTTAGAAAAGCTAAAAATTCAAAAAAGAGGGAGTGTTACTATAGAAGAAGTCGATATTGATGATGATTTAGATACTAAGTTTAAACCAGGTTTATACAGAGAGGTTAGTGCATTTTTAAGTGAAGATTATAAAGAATTCATTGATATCCACCAACAGGTAAAACATCTAAAATATATTGAGATGATTACTAAAGGTCAATCAAAATGATATTCTTATTAAAATTTAAAAATAATTAATATAAAAATCAAGATCGGAGAGTCTTTTTTGACAAAAATAAAAAAAGTATTATTCTTTGGCTTAGGTTCAATTGGTACAAGGCATTTAGAACTTTTAAAAAAGAATTATAATTATGAGATATATGCTTATAGGACAAAAAGAGATGAACCTAATGGACTTGTAAAAAATATCTATGATTTTGATGAAGCCCTTAAGATTCAACCAGATATTGTCTTTATTACTAATCCAACATATCTACACATAAGCACAGCAGTTTCTTGTTTAAGGGCAGGCATAAAAAACTTTTTTATTGAAAAACCTTTATCTCATAGTTTAGAGAAATTGGAGATTTTTGCGGAGGAAATTAAAAGATCAGGAGCTTTAGTTTATGTTGGATATGTGATGCGTCATCATCCTATGATTAAATACTTAAAGAAATTAATTGAAGAGATGAATGAAAATATTTTCTATTCACAGACAAAATCTAGTTCTTTTTTACCAAAATGGCGTCCAGGAGTCGATTATCGAAAAGTTTATAGTTCTAAAAGAAAACAGGGAGGAGGAGTGCTTTTAGATTTGTCTCATGAATTTGATTATAACCAATATCTTTTTGGAAAAATTAATTCTATAACTGGAGTTTATGGCAAAATAAGCAATCTAGAAATTGACTCAGAGGATTTTTGTGATGTTTTTCTTAAATTTGAAGGTAATATTTTTGCTACAATTCATTTAGATTATTTTAGCAATATTGATAAAAGATTAATAAGAATTTTAACATTTAAAGAAGAAATACTCGCAGATTTAATAAACAAAGAAATTATAATAGATTCTAATCAAGGTATTAAAAAGAAGAAATTCAATTTTGAGATAAATGATATTTTTGAGGAACAACTAAAATATTTCTTAGATGGTGTGGAAAACCAATCTAAAGAAATTGATAACCTTAAAGAAACAAAAGAATTACTTGAAAAAATTCTGGAATTTAAAAATAAAAATAAAATGATTACTAGATAATAACTATTTCAAATTTGTTGAGAATTATGAAAATTTTAGGTACAATATGCGCTCGTGGGGGCTCAAAAGGAATAAAAAATAAAAATATTCGAATGCTTTTAGGAAAACCACTAATTGCACACTCAATTGAAACTTTGAAAGCTTGGGGGGAAGCAGATCGAATAGTATGTTCAACAGAAAGTCAAGAAATCCAAAAAATTGCCCGTGACTATGGTGCTGAAGCACCATTTACTAGACCAAAAGAATTAGCTACAGATAAAGCAGGAAAACTTGAAGTTTTAAAACATATGCTTAAATTTTGTGAAGATGAAGAAGATTCGAAATACGATTATATTGTTGATTTAGATCCAACTTCACCCTTAAGATTAGTAAAAGATATTGAGAATGCTTTTAAGAGATTAATTGAAATTAATGCAGATCTCATTTTAAGTGTATATAGAGCTCATAAAAATCCTTATTTTAATATGATTGAGCTTGATACTGAAGGATATGCTCAAATTTGTAAGAAACCAGGATCAAATTTGATGTCAAGGCAACAAGCTCCTCAAGTGTATGCAGTAAATGCCTCAATTTATATTTACAAGAGAGATTATCTAGTTAATATAAATAACCTTCTTGAAGGGAAGGTTGGTATTTATGAAATGCCTGATTATTCAATAGATATAGATAGACCTATTGATTTTGATTTTATAGAATTTTTTGTTAAAAGAGGTGTTTTTAAATTTGACTACTAAAATCTGGCCTGATTTATTTAAATTAGATAATATGATTATTGTTGTTGCTGGAGCTGGGTTAATTGGCTCAGTTATTGTCAAAGGTTTAGCCGAAGCAGGAGCTACAGTAATAATGGCAGATATTAATGAGGAAAAGGGAAATAGGTTAGCAGAGGATTATAGGAATAAAAATCTACACGTAATTTTTAAAAAATTAGATATTACCAGTGAAAAGTCTATTGATAAACTACTAGATTTTTGTACAAAGGAGTTTAAAAAACTTGATGCGTGGGTTAATGTTTCTTATCCAAGGACTAGCGATTGGGGAACAAAAGAGCAATTGACTAATTATCCATCATTTATTCAAAATTTAAATATGCATTTAGGAGGATATTACATCACTTCAATAAAAGCCGCTGAAAAGATGAAAGATCTAGGTGGTGGTTGTATAGTGAATTTTGGTTCGACTTATGGAATTACCGCACCTGATTTTTCAATCTATGAAGGTACAGAGATGACTAATGCTATTCCATATGCTGCCATCAAAGGAGGAATCAATATGCTAACAAAATATATCGCAACATATTATGGAAAAGATAATATACGCGCAAATGTGATAGCTCCTGGCGGTGTTTTTGACAATCAACAAGAACCTTTCCTGAGTACATATAATAAAAAAGTTCCACTCAATAGAATGGCTAAACCTGAAGAAATTGCAGGTCCAGTGTTGTTTCTTGTTTCAAAAGCAGCATCTTATATAACCGGTCATATACTAGTAGTTGATGGCGGTTGGACTACTTGGTAATTGATAAAACATTTCTTTTTTGTACTAATTATTTAATAAGTCAAAACTTTTGATAAAAATTTTTTATCAATTTTGAGATCCTCAAGTATCTTTACAATTTTTTCAGAAGCTTTTCCATTCCCATAAGGATTTACTGTTTTTTGGCATATTAATTTAAATTCAGCTGATAGAGCTCTATTAATTTCGAATTTAATCTTTTCGACATTGATAGTAGATATACTAATAGTATTGCTTCCCGTTTCTCTACCCCTATTACGTGACCCAATATTTAAAAAAGGTAATTTAAACGTAGGAACCTCTACAATTCCACTACTTGAGTTTCCTATAAACAAATCAATATTTTTCAGTAAACTTAAATAATCAAATCGAGGGATATTTCTAAAAATTTTAAATTTTTTTACTTTACTATTACTTTCAATCACTTGAATAATTTTATCGCTTCCTAGATCGTTATTAGGGTAAATTATTATCGTTTGAAGGTTTAATTGTCTTAAAGCAGTTAAAATTTCTTCCATTTGTTTACCTGCTTTTTCTGCTTCAGGGATATAAGGATGATATATACATAAAGCAGTAGTTTCATCAATATTAAGTCCAAGCTTTTTGAATATTATTGCCTTTTCCAACAATTGCATTTCATATATTTGATCGAGTGAGACTCCACCAACATTATGAATTCTCCACTCTTCTTCTCCCATCTTTCTTAATCTCTCTGCACTTGACTTACTGGCAGGAAAATGAAGATGTGTAAATTTAGATATAGAATGCCTTATCCATTCATCAACTTGGCTAGATTCAGAACTATCACCTCCTTGGATATGAGCAATTGGAATATCTAAACTAGCCGCGGCAATTACAGCACTAAAAATTTCAAACCTATCTCCGGGCACCAATAATAAATCTGGCTTATCATTATAAAAAGCATTTGTAAAACCTTGTATTGCTAAACCTATTGCATTGCCAAGGACTTCTGGGCTACTTATTACCTCTTGTGGATACATTGGAATTATCTTATGTATTTGTAGCTTATCTCTTTTAATTAATTCAACTGTTTTTCCGTACTTTTCTAATAAATGCATTCCCGTAACATAAAGTAATAGCTCTAGATTTTTTGATTCTTGAATTTTTTTAAGCAATAAATAAATATTTCCATATTCTGCTCTGGAGCCAGTAACTACTGCAATTTTTTTTGTATAATTTTTCATATGTTGTTCCCAAAAAACCTAAATTCTTTTATTTCATTTAGTTTTTTATAGATAATTTAATAGATGTGGAAATTATTATTTAAAAATAACTTAATTACTTACTAATTTATTAAAGTATTTATAGTTAAGATGCAGATCCTAAAAAATAAAATAGAATGGAATAAGATTCTTAAAATAAATTTCCAAGAGTTAATGGATGTTTATTTTAGATATGAATATTTTGATCTTTATTCTAAAACTTATGAAGTTTTACCAGAAGGTCTTTTTTGGGAAGATAAAAATATTAAGATTTTCTGGAGTCATCTTATAAGAAAAATTAATAATATTGATCTTTATAAGGATTATAATTATAATGATTTAACAACTCCATATGGCTATGGAGGGCCTTTGATTTACCCAAAAGTAGATGATAATGATGAATTAGAAGATTCTCTGAAAGGATTTTTCAATGAATATCGTGAATATGCAGAAGAGAAGAAATATGTTTGTGAATTCATTCGTTTTTATCCAATTCTAAAAAATTGGGTTGGATTTGAGAAATTATTTAATATAATATATTTGAATGATGTTATTGTTCTTGATTTGACTCAAGATTACGAAGAGATTTGGAGTAATATGGCAAAAAATACAAGATATTATACAAGAAAAGCTCTTAACGAATTTGAAAAAATTTTTATAGTGGATGACCCCACTGTTGAAGAGATTAATGAATTTGTATCCCTATATTATGAAACCATGGATAAAAACGATGCTTCAAAAAAATATTATTTTCCGTATGAGTTTATTAAGAACCATTATACTTTTGGAAATCTACTCATCTATTGTAAGAATAAAAACAATATAGTTGGCTCTAGCGCAATGTTTTTAAAAGGAAATCAAATACTGCATTATCATCTAAGTGCTACAAACTATAATTTCAAAAATCCTCCTTCTCGAGCAGTTTTATGGGGTGCAATTGAATGGGCTAAGGAACATGGATTAAAATTTCTTTACTTTGGTGGAGGTAGAGCCAAAAATGATAGTTTGTTTAATTTTAAAAAAGGTTTTTCTAAAACTTATTTGCCATTTTATATAGGTAAAATAATGTTTGATTCTAAAATGTACAAAGAACTAACTTCTTTAAATTCATTAACGAAAGAAAATAAAGATTTCTTTCCTTTATACCGAGTTGGCTATGATGAAACAATCGTTTAAAAAACGAGAAGGGCGAATTATTCTTTCAAAATACTCATAATAATTAAATTTTTATAAGAACCATTTTTGTAGACCGCAGAACGTAAAATACCTTCTTTCTTAAAACCACATTTATCGTATATCTTGATTGCACGTGGATTATCTTCTAAAACTTTCAAATATATACGATTTAAATTTAGGTTATTGAAAGCATGGCTTAACATAAGTTTTGTGGCTTCAGTGCCGTACCCTTTATCATAGTTTCTCTTATCGCCAATCATTATATGAAATTCTGCCGATTTAGAAATATAATCAATATCTAAAAGGCTAACGAGACCTATCAATTTTTCATCAGAATCTAGAAAAATGGAACATCTTACTTGTTTGTCGCGATTCTTTAAATATGTCTCAAACCAAGCTTCTTCGATTTCGATATTAATATAACGAAACGGGCCTCCTAAAGAATCAATAATTTCTGGGTCATTTCTCCATTTATTTATTAATAGAATATCTTTTCTGGAAAGTTCTTTTAAATAAACCATTATAATACCTCTTTTATTTTTTCTATAATTAATTTCATATCTGTAAGATTATATCTTTGATCTATTGGTATTGGAATTAGATTTTCTGTTAAATAATATTCATAACTACCTTTTTCTACTCTTTCAATTACTTCTTGCCAGTAGGTTGAGATATATATTTTATTCTCTATTAAAAATTGTTTTAATTTTCTATTATTAATTAAGAAAGGATATTTCATTGGACCATTTAAATTTTCAAGATTAATATATAATTCATTAAGATCTTTTAAATTTTTGTGAAGAAAAATAAAATTTCTTTCTCTAGTTAACTTTACTTTCTTATAATTGATTGAAGATAAAATTTTTTGAGTTAAATTTGACATTATTTTAATAGGCTCATGTGAGAGAAATTCTTCTACTTTTAAATAATCTTCATAACCTGCATCTGCTCCCAGTTCCCATCTTTTTAATATATGGGAATAATTTTTATAAGAGATTGCTTGTTCTAATTCTTCTTCTAAAAATCTTTCTATGTATAAATAACCTCCATCAACAACTCCAAAAAATTTTCTGGTCGAATAAAAGGTAGGATATTTATAAGATTGACAATAAAATGCTTGGGAATTATCAGTTATAAGATTCTTAAAATTAGCTGTTAAAAATTTTACAACTGAATCATTAATTCCAAAATAATTAACATACAAGAGAAAATCATTTTGATTAAAATTGGATGGTATTTCAGGTTCAAATTTTTTATTTATATGATAAAATTCAAGCTCAATTTTTAATTTATGTATAGGCTCTAGAACACTATTGCAAATATAATAGGGTATAAAAATTTTAGTTGGTTCTAATACTTTTAAAATATAATATAAGGCATTTCTTCCACTATTAAGTTTTAATGCCTCTGGATGATATTCTGTTTTCTTATCTAGTTCCAATTCGAAATATCCGCCAATCTCTCTCATTTAATTAACTTCATTTTAAGTTTATTAATTTAAATCTATCTTATTTATAGGTTGATCTTTTTTTATATTTTTTAAAGCCACTTTACCTATTAAATCAGAAATTTCTTCTGGTTCAATGGTCCCCTTTGATCTTTTAACAGTTAACATTTCTCCTGTGATTTTACTCCCTTTCGGAATGTTCATTTTTGCAACAACAGTTTTTCTTATTATTTTTCTCAATTCTAATTCTTCCTTAGTCGGTTCTTTATTACTTTTTCCTAAGATTAATTCAACTATTCTAATTTTTTTTACCAAATCCTTCAATTCAACCGGATCCAATGAACAGATATGATCTGGCCCTATTGCATGTTTGTTATAAGTAAAATGTTTTTCAATCACCTTAGCCCCGAGACCTACAGCTAATTGTGGAACTAAAGTTCCAATAGTATGATCTGAATAACCCACTATGTTATTGAAAGAGGTTTTAAGGGTGAGCATTGCCCTTAAATTAGCATCCTTAAATTCTGTAGGATACTGGGAAGTACAATGCAATATTATCAATTCATCATTACCATTATCATAAACAATTTTTATTGCTTTTTTGATTTCATGCAAATTAGCCATTCCTGTAGACAAAATTATCGGCTTACCTTTTTTGGCGACTTTTTTCAATAAGAGG
>JBATUM010000088.1:0-85941 GCA_049671145.1 Promethearchaeia archaeon | reverse complement strand
AAATAAGCTTATATATGATTTTACCCAAAATGTCAAATTCATTTAGTTCATTTTTAATTATTCGTTCTTCAAATCTTAAAATTATTTCTTTCGCCATTTCATTTGTAGGAGTTTTTTCAAAATTATGATAGGAAAAGATTAAATTTACTTTTTTCATATAAGATAAACTTATAATATTGCTAAGAGTTTCTATAAATGAATTCATTTCTATATCAAAAAAGTCTGGCTGACTGTCCATTAACACTTTTAAAACTTTTAATCTTTCATGCTCATCAATTTTGATATGACCCCCTTCAGAATGATGCCTGAGAGTGAAGATGACAAGACTTTTATTTTTAATGAGATTCTTTATTCCTTCAACAAAATCTCGTGTAATTTTCTCAATATTATCTATGAAGTCAAACCTAAATTCGAGAAATTCAGGATTGAATGCTATTGCTCTATCAACTACTACTTTAATATCTCTTAAGTTGTTAGATTTAATCGGAATAGGTATACAAATATTGTATTTCATTATATTATAGTAAGAAAAATAAATTTATAGTTCTAATATTTTTTTAATGTCGCCTTCAGTTAAACCCAACGTGTTCTCCGCATCAACTTTTTTCACTAATCCTTTTTTTTCGTAATAATCGATTACAGGTTTGGCGTTCTTTTCATGTGCGTCTAACCGGTTTTTTAGCGTCTCTTCAGTGTCGTCGCTTCTTTGCTTAAATTCTATTTCCGCTCCGCATCTATCGCAGGTCCATTTGTTCTCCCCCGTTTGGACTTTTGGTTGCAGTGTGTATTTATTGTAAATCTCGCCGCATTCAGGACAGCCAAATCTTCCGAGAATTCTTTTTTTTATTACATCTCTGCCAACTTCCAATAGTAGTAATAAATCTACATTTGTAATTTTATCTAAAAATTCTGCTTGTTTTAAATTTCTTGGGTAACCATCCAGTAGCCATGATTTACCAACAATTTTATCTAGCCTATCTTTTACTAATTCATTAGTTAAACTATCCGGGACTAATTCTCCTTTATCCATATAACTTTTTGCCTTTAAGCCAAGAGGCGTTTGATTTTTTAAATTGTCTCTAAATATATCGCCTGTGCTAATATGATTGATTTCGGGAAAGACTTTAAGGATTTGTGATGAAAAAGTACCCTTTCCCGCTCCAGGAGGTCCAAAAAGAACTATTCTTTTCAAATTTATGTCACTCAATTATTAATTTTGATTACAATTATTAATTTTTAAATTTATAATTATTATTAAATTTTCTAACTAATTAAATAGGAAATTAAGTAAACTATATGAAACAATTTATTTTTCAATTAAAATTAAGTTTGTCCTCCACCATAAAGAAAAAAATCTGGTATAAGTTTAGAACCGGGAACAACTGAATATTTTCCTAGATCTGTAATCCCATGCTCGATTAAAACTTCGTCATCTATAAAAAAGTTCCCTGTACATTCTCTACTAGGTTCTGTTAGTATGAAATATGCTGCATCGGCAATAATTTCTGGTTTTCTAGAATGCTTAACTGCGGTCTTTCCACCTAATAAATTTTTAACAGCTGCTGTTGCAATAGCTGTACGAGGCCACAAACCATTTACAGCAATTCCTTCTTTTTTAAATTCTTCAGCCATGCCTAATACACACATACTCATTCCATATTTAGACATAGTATAAGCAACATGATTAGCAAACCATTTTGGATCCATATTTAATGGTGGAGAAAGATTGAGGATATGAGGGTTATCTGACTTTTTTAAATACGGGATGCATAGTTTTGAACATAAAAACGTACCCCGCACATTAACTGAAAACATCAGATCAAATCTTTTCATGCTAGTTTCTAAGGTAGGAGATAAAGTTATAGCGCTAGCATCATTTACTAATATATCGATCCCTCCAAATTCCTCAACAGTAGCATTAACAGCAGCATGAACTTGATCTTCAAATCTGATATCCGCTATACAGGGAAGTCCTTTACCACCAGCTTTATTGATCTCTTCAACAGCTGTATATACTGTTCCTGGTAGTTTAGGATGGGGTTCCGCTGTTTTTGCAACCACAGCTATTTTAGCTCCATCTTTTGCTGCTCGCAGAGCAATAGCCTTACCTATACCTCGGCTAGCCCCAGTAATGAATAGGATTTTATCTTTTAAATTTGTCAATAATACTTTTCCTCCTTTTTCAATTCTATTTTTAATTAAATTTTATAATTTCAACATATTAAATATCTTTTACATTTATATTTTAAAGGTTGGGATTCAAAAGATTAATTCATTGAAATATGATATTATAACCTAGGTATTTACTTCATCAAAATAGAATTTTCAATGTTTTTAATTAGGAATTCAACTCTTTTTTTTTCAAGAATACTTAGAAGGGGAGAAAATTCACTATTAATAGATTTACCATAATAACTATTTCCAAAAAATGTCTTGGCTCTATAAATTATATCTAAGAGACTTTCTTTGTTTCCTAAGTGGAGATATATAGAGATATCGTTGATAATGAGAACTTTAGTGGGATCTTCTCTAAATGTTTCAAGGAGTCTTGAAGTTATTTTAAAATTATGACATATATTATTAAATAATTCTATTTTATTTTTAGAGATTAATCTAGGAGGAATAACTTCTCCTTCAAATTGAACGTACTTACACTTTAAACTTACGGAGGAATAATCTTGAATCCGGCCTCCTACTTTCATATTGTTGATATACCTTAATTTTGGGGCGAAATCTAATATACTTATTTCCTGAGGATTAACAAAGTTTATTTTTAAAAGAAAGTCTACAAATTTTGCTGTATAGTAGGTTTTTTTCGTGTTAGTTTCTCCATAAAGAAAAGTATGGTGCCCTATTAAATCAGTAAATTCAATTTTATCATTGATTACCATTTTAAAAAAATACTTATTAATTACAATTGGAGAATAAAATCTTCTCTTGTAATTCCAGTTCTTCTCAAGATTTTCAATGTTGAATATCCCAATATACTACCGGTTACACTACTCGCCCCAAATAAACCCCAAAAAAACAATAAGCCTTCAATAGATATAATTCCTTGAACTGGAGTTATCATTTCTGCTATAGTTCCAGCTATAAATATTGTTCCTATAGGTTCTGTTAAAGCTGCTAAATCAATATATTTTGGTTTATATTTCCACAATAAATATGCAGTAATGGAAACTATAACAGCTCCTGCTAAGTGGCCATGAAATGCGTGTATTGTCCCTAGTGCCAGAGAAAATCGTACAATTGCAATTCCTAAGGCAGTAGTGGTTGAAAATGCCAGCCCTAATAGAACTCCTGTTATAGCATTAATAAAATGAGCAAAAGGAAAGATTTTTGCTCCAATTATTGGTATAAAGGCAAAAGGATTAATATGACCTAAAACTATGCCAACTCCTACGAAAATTGCAGCTGTAGCGATTTTTCTAGTGAGACTTTTTTGAAAAACTTTCCTTTCTCCTTTTTCTCCCTTTATACTATTTGAATCTTTTTCATTCATGTGTTTATCAAGGATTGAAAAGATCTGTTTTTTTAACTGAATTACGATAATTTGAAAAACAAATTTCTTTAAAGTTTAATCATATTTTAAATTAATTTAAAGTTTATTATTATAATTCTTTTAAAGAAAAAATCATGAAGCTGGGAGATCATACGATAAAGCCTACAAAAATAATCTGTATTGGTACAAATTATATGGATCATATTGAAGAAACTAAATTAGATATACCTAAAGAGCCTGTTTTGTTTCCAAAGACTCCAAACTGTTTAATATTAGATAGAGACCCCATTATTTATCCCAAATGGTTATATAATAATCGTAAATATAACAGAGTAGATTATGAAGCAGAACTAGCTTTTATTATAAAAGAAAAGTGTAAATATGTGAGTCAAGATGATGCTTATGAATATATACTTGGTTACACTGTTTTTAACGATGTTACTGCGAGAAAAATGCAGGTTAAAGATATAGTTTCAAAGTTACCTTGGTTTCGGGCTAAATCTTTTGATACATTTGGTCCTATTGGTCCTGTAATAAAAGAATTTAATGAAATAAAGGACCCCCACAATCTTAATATCGAATTAAGAGTAAATGGAGATATTAAACAGTCTTCCAACACAAAACATTTATTATTTAAAGTTCCTGAACTGTTGGAATATATTTCAAAGTTTTTTACACTAGAACCTGGTGACATTATTGCAACTGGGACTCCTGCTGGCATTGGTCCTATACATCCAGGAGATTTGATAGAGGTTAGTATCGAAAAAATAGGACTTTTAACCAATAAAGTAATTCTAGAAGAGGAGGTTAATTAAATGGTGAAAATTGGAAATATTGAAATAAATCCTACAAAAATTATATGTTTAGGAAGGAATTATTTGGATCATATTCAAGAGACAAACGCACCCATTCCAACAGAACCTGTATTTTTTGTAAAGACACTTAATACATTGGTTACTGATAACCAACCAATAATTTATCCAAAAATTTTATTTGAAAATGAAAACCTCAATCGAGTTGATCATGAAGTAGAACTTGCTTTAGTAATTTTTCAAACTTGTAAAAATATAAAGGCTAGATTTGCATTTGATTACATTCAAGGATATACGATTTTTCTTGATATAACTGCTAGAAGTATGCAAAAGAATGATAGAAGTATCCATTTACCTTGGTATAGAAGTAAAAATTTTGATACTTTTGGTCCCATAGGTCCAAGAATTGCTCCGTGTAGTGAAATTGAAAATCCAGATGATTTAGTAATTCAATTAAAAGTTAATGGAGTTGTAAAGCAATTATCCAATACTAAATATATGTTATTTAAAATCCCAGAGGTATTAGAATATATTTCAAGATTTATAACATTAAAAAGAGGAGATATTATTGCTACGGGCACACCTAGTGGAATAGGATCTATCGTCCCTGGAGATGTGATTGAAGCTTCAATTGAGAAAATCGGAAAAATTACTCACGAGATAATTTTAGAGGAAGATTAAACTAAGATTAACATTTTTAAAAGAAGTTATTCTATATTAAATAAAGATTATAAGTTATCATAAGCTAAATTTTCTAAAAATTAAAGATTATATTTATTTAACTAAGGAATCAGATATTATTTATGGAACAAATAACTGAAGAAATTAAAAAGGAAATTTTCAGATTAATAGCTATTCCTGGAATAGATGTTGAGGATATTCCTAGAGAAATAAATAATAATTTCAATACAAATCTGGATTATGAACAAATTATGCAGATTTTATCAGATGAATACTTGAAAAACAATTTAGATTATGGTAGAAGATTATGTTGTCGATTTTAAAAATATAATTTACTTTATTTCTAGTAGTTTTAATAAAATTTTTTAACTTTTATTCATTTCTCTATTCACTAAGTTCAAAATATATTTCTAAAGGTCTTAGGACGCAAATTAAAGCGGTTTCGATATATCATAGATATCGAGATGGAAATAAATATTATACTTCTTAATTTAGCGTTCTTATCCTTTTAAAAATGTTTTGAATTATAAATAAATATAGAAGTGGTAAAGAGATGAGTACAAAAGGAAAAATTGTCGTAAAAGCACTTGTAACAGGTGGGAGCGCATCAGGAGGGCCGCCGATAACTTAAAGCACATCGCTTTAGTGATTTTTTGGTAAAGGTCCTGCAGTAGGCCCAACTGGGATTAACATAAAGGATGTTGTCGATGCGGTTAATGAGAAAACGATGGTTTTCAAGGGTTTAACCGTTCCAGTTAGGATTGAATGCGATCCAGAAACGAAGCAGTTTGAAATTTTTGTTGAGACTCCAAGTACCGCATCTCTTCTTCTAAAAGAATTAGGCGTTGAGAAAGGTAGTTCTTCATCTACAGAGAACAAGATCGGAAATTTAACAATAGAGCATGTGAAAACAGTTGCTAATGCTAAAAGAGAGATTTTTTTGGACAAAACATTTAAAGCTGCCGTGAAAACAGTGTTAGGTACTGCATTATCTATAGGTGCTACCGTTGAAGGAGAGGATCCACGAGTTATTCAAAAAAGAATTGAAGATGGAGAATTTGATGACAAAGTTAAGGAGGAGATGTAAATCATGAAAGTAGATGATAAATTATTAAGAAAATCTTTAACCGTCGCTATCGATTTTTCAGTTATTAAGAAAGAAGGCTTCAAAAATAAGGCTAGAAAGTTTGATGAAAGCATAGATTGCATAATCAACTTGAAAGATCTGAATTTAAATGATCCTAAACAAAGAATTGACAAAGAGATCGTGTTGCCTAATAATATTGTAAACTTAGAAAAGGCAAATGTATGTATCGTAGCATCTGATGAAATTCTCTTAGAAGCAAAAAAGTTAGGGTTGGATACTCTTGATCAAAATGGTTTAGTAAGTTTAAATAATGAAGAGAAAAAATATAAAAAAAAATTTGTCAAGAGATATGACTTTTTTATCGTAGAAGATAAGATGATGCCAAATCTAGCTCGATATCTTGCTCGATTTTTAGGTCCACTTGGTAAAATGCCAAAACCTTTTCCTAGTGGATATGGAATAATATCCAATCCAGAAGATCTAAAAACTGCCATTGAAAGGTATTTAAAAATTATTAGAATTCAATTAAAGAAGAATCCACAAGTACAAGTTAAAATTGGAAAGAAGTCTATGGAAAAGGAAAAGGTTCTTGAAAATTTAAAAACTGTAGTTGATTATATCGCCGATCAGATGCCTCATAAATATAATAATATTAAGTCTATGTTTCTAAAAACTACAATGGGACGTCCTGTGAAAATTGATGATCAATTTCTAAAGTCTATAGAGGTGTAAAAAAATGATTGGAAAAAAAAAGATTCCAAAGTGGAAAAGAGAGGAAGTAAACCATTTAGTTGATTTATTTAAAGATTATGAAAATATTATTGTAATAGATGTAGCACATCTAAATGATAGACAAATTCAAGAAACTCGAAAAATTCTTAGAGGAAAAGCAATTATTCGAATGTCGAAAAAAAATCTACAATTAAGAGCAGTTGAACAATATAAAGCTGAATCAAATAAAGCAAATTTAGAAGAATTTGCAGCAAATATTCCAGGACAATCAGCGTTATGCTTTACAAATATGGATATTTTTGAACTAAAAAAGATTTTTAATGAAAACCAATGGATGGTACCTGCAAAACCAGATGAAATAACTCCAGTAGACATATGGGCTCCCGCAGGGGATACAGGATTACCTACTGGTCAGGTCATTTCAGAATTAAATATGACCTTAAAATTACCTACAAGAATACAGAATGATACAATCTGGATAAAAGAAGATACAAGAACACACAAAGCGGGAGATATAGTTGATGTCAAACAAGCAGCAGTGTTAAAGAAATTAGGGATTAAACCCATCGAATCTTTAATTAAAATCCATTATGCATGGAGTGATGGAGAGATAATACCGGAAGAAATATTATACGTCGATACAGAACAAATTAAGCAAAATCTTGTTATAGGTCATAGAGAAGCACTAGCAATTCTTTTTGAAATGCCAATTTATTTTGATGATCTGACAAATGATTATATTCTTAAAGCCGTATCTGAGGCAAATACCTTAAATTCAATAATTTTTGGCGAGGGAATTCAAATCCCTGCCGAACAAGGTACAAAGGTTGAAGAAATCGGTGAAGAAGAGGAAGAAGAAGAAGAAAAAGAAGACGTGGGAATTGGAGGTTTATTTGGATAATTAATAATAATTTTTTAAATTAAAAATTAAAATCTAAATTTAAATTAGTATAAAAAAGAGGTAAGATATTATGGAAAGTATTTACGCTGCTTTATTATTACATAAAGCAGATAAAAAAATTACAGAAGCAAATGTAGAAAAAATATTAACCGCGGCAGGCGTAGAAATTGACAAAACTGAAATCGCTAAGTTAATTGCTGGATTAAAAGGGACAAAGATTGATGATATTATAAAATCTGCTGGCACCATGCCAGTAATAGCTGCTCCTGCTGGAGGAAAAACTACAAAAAAGAAAGAAAAGAAGAAAGAGGAAGAGGAAACAGTAGAAGAAGAGCCCACGGGTATTGGCTCACTGTTTTAACAGAATTTAATAAAGTACCTAACTTCTTTTTATATATTTTTTTTATATTATTGTAATGATTAAATTACTGTGAATAGAAAAAGGCGTATAAAATTCGCTTTTGAATCAAAAACTTTTTTTAAAACTTAAATTTTTATTATTTACATTCATAAAATATGAAAGTTAAATTTATACATAAATTGGATTCCTTAAAAATCAGTTAATGCTGATAAATCATGACGGGTAAGTTTCTTAAATTTTTCTCTCCATTTGTACGGGTAATGCCAGAGCTAAAACAGCCCCAGAGAGAGGTAAGTTTCAAAGAAAAGATAATTTGGACAGCTGTTGTTCTTATTATTTATATTATACTCTCCAATATTCCTTTATATGGTGTGAAACTTGAGGAAACTACTGATTATTATTATTGGTTAAGAGTTATTCTTGCTAGTCAAAGAGGAACTTTAACAGAATTAGGAATCGGTCCAATAGTAACCGCGGGACTTGTGATGCAATTACTTTTAGGTTCAAAGATAATTAATGTAGATATGAGTGATCCTTATGATAGGGCAATGTTCAGTGGTTCACAAAAAGTAATGGCTATGATTTTAACAGTATTCAATGCATTAGCTTATATATTAGGTGGAGCTTTTGGAGAAGGTTTAGGGATTGCGACTCAAGCGTTTTTATTTCTGCAGTTATTATTCGCTGGTGTTGTAATTATATTATTAGACGAATTATTACAAAAAGGATGGGGTTTAGGAAGTGGAGTTTCTTTATTCATAGCTGCAGGAGTCGCTGGACAAATATTTTGGAATTGTTTCAGTTTTGTTGGATTAAACACAGCAGAAGGCGCAAGAGGGATAGTTGTTGCATTATTTGAGTCTTTTACTAATCCAGATTTAGATACGGGCTCTTTAATTTATAGGGGGGGTCGATTACCTTCAATGTTAGGGGGTATTACAACATTAATTATATTTGTAATTGTTATTTGGCTTGAATCAACTAGGGTGGAGATACCGCTAACTTATAGAGGCTATCGAGGTTTTAAAGGAAAATATCCAATGAAGTTGTTATATGTATCGAATATTCCGGTGATATTAGTAAATGCTTTGTACGCAAATTTTTTATTTTTTGGGCAATTAATTGCTGGTCCAGAGTCTGCATTGCGTAATCCAGGTACTGATTTTTGGTTAAATTTATTGGGTACTTTTGAGTCATCTAATGGAGGTACCCAAGGTAACTATCTAATTCCAACTGGTGGATTGTTATATTATCTTTCTCCTCCTCAGGGAATTGCGGCGGTTTTAGCTGACCCTCTAAGAGCAGTTATATATTTAGTCATATTTATTTTCCTATGTGTAATGCTCGGCCGTCTATGGGTAGAAGTCTCAGGATTGGCGCCACGTGATATAGCAGGACAAATTATTGATTCAGGTATGCAAGTACCTGGTTTTAGGAGTTCAGAAAGAATAATTGAAAGGATTTTAAAGCGATATATTCCTACGTTAGTGATTTTAAATGGAATTATAATAGCTGGTATGAGCTTTTTTGCAGATTCGTTGGGAGCATTAACGTCTGGTACCGGACTTCTAATAGCAATAGGAATTGTGCACCAGTATTCCGAAACTATTGCTAAAGAGGCTGCTGCGATGCAATATCCCGGGATGCGGAGCTTCCTTGGATTGGATTAAGTTAAAATAACCAAATATTAATAAATTAAGCCTTATTCGTTTTAAAAAATTTAAAATAGTAATGTATATATTTTAAATTAATTATGTTGCTAACTGTTTTTCAAAATCCATTTTTAGAGTGGATAGGAACACCACCTGGTTCAATGATAGCTGTATTGTTACTTGCAACAACCACAGCTTTAATAAGTATGGGATTAACCAAATGGCTAGTCGATACAGATGAAATAAATAGAAAACAAGTTCAAATGAAAGCACATAATGAAGAAAAAGAAAAGATAATAGAGCTCGCAGAAGTAGATCCTGAACGATATAGAAAATCCCGGAAGAAATGGGAGCGTAAAGATGAAATGTTTAAACAGAGTCAACAAAAAATGGCACTACAAAGGCTGAAACCAACATGTATTACATTCTTACCCATGATTATAATTTTTGGGATTGTAAACACATTTTTTGGTGGAGTACCTATCGCGTTAACTGCCATGAATGCAAATGATGTTCCATTAATAGGTGGCATATTAGCAGCTAGTAGTTTAGGAGAGGTAGCAGCCTGGTCAGAAGCTTTTTATGGTGTAGCAATTGAAATTTTGCCCGCTCATGGATGGATCGGTTTTACTGCTTGGTATTTTCTTTGTAGTCTTGGGATAAATACTTTAATACAAAGAATTTTCAAGTTACAGACTCAAGCTTCTGGTGGAATGGGACAGATGATGGGAGGCGGTAAAGGAAAGTCTCTGGAATTTCCTGATGTTTAGATTATGATTAAAGGAGAAAAATAATATAAAAAAAGCGCAAGCGGAGGGATTCGAACCCCCGAGTGGTTGCCCACACTGGCTAAATGGGGGTAGAAATTGGTTTTTATTCCTCTCCAAGCCAGCGCGTTACCAGGCTACGCTACGCTTGCATAAAATTTAATTTATTTAGTAAATTTCAGAATAATTTGTTATTTAGGAATTTGAACATTCTCTTTCATTTTTTTATCTAATTTAGCTTTTTTAATAGCAGCTTCGACGTCTTCATGTTTAGCACCTTTTTTAATTTCAACAAGCTCCGTTAAAGGTTCAATATGCTTGTAATTAACCCTTCTTCTTCGGATGTTCAAACCATCAATTATGACATAGTTTTTATCAATGATATCTACTACAACACAGTAGTTTCCCGCTTCTCTTCCCATAGTTTTTACACAAACTCTTCCAATATCGTAAACACTCATATAATTCGTCACCAAATTATTTTTAATTCAATTTTCGATACTGAATTTAGACCTCAGTAAAGATAAACATTCTTTTGTAAATTAAGAAATTATGCTAAAAATAAATCTTTTATGATTTGTGTAATTTGAGGCTTAATCGTATTCTTTCAATTTTAAAAGTATTAATTTTAAAACTTCTTCTATAGTCAGATTTTCTGTATCTATGATCAAATCAAATGTTTCATTTACTTCTTTAATATTATTTAAATCAATATTATAAAGCTTCTTGAAACGTTCCAACTCTGACTTTTCCCTTAAAGCAGTTTCTTTTAGTTTTGTTTTATACGATGTTTGGTCTCTTGCTGCCATTCTTTTAACTCTTATATCAATTGGGCAAACTAAGTGTATTTTAAAATCGGCTATATCTTTAAGAAGGAATCCACTAAGCTGGCTATCTATTACAATATTATCCTTTTTTGCTATTTCTATGATTTTTTCATCCAATTCAAGATCTACGTTAGGGTGGTTCTCAACGAATTCAGTAAATTCTGCTAGTGTCATCTCTTTCTCTTTTGCGAGTTCTCGAAATGCTTCACCAGTAGAATAATAGGTAATACCAAGAGATTCAGCAATTAACTTTCCAATTGTAGATTTTCCCGTTCCATGAAATCCTGAAATTGAAAGAATCACATCAATTAACCTTTTTAAAATGTGAACTAAGAATTAAAATTGAAAAGAAACAATATTTTTAAAAAGGAAGCCTATGAATGCCAAATTGCATCTTTAATTAAAATTTGTAAACATTTAGCACAATAGCGTCCACTCTCTATTCTATTAGCTCTTCTTGAAGTTAGATTTGTTTTCTTCATTTCAGATGGTCTTAATCTTGGAATTGATTGAAGAGGTTTTTTACAAACCGCACAGTGAGCTTTACTGGGTTTTTTTCTCCAATAATGGGTTGCATTCCGATTACCTGGAGTTTTTAATTTCTTTCTTGCTTGTGCTTTCGATCTTAATCCTGGCCGTGGCAATTAAGCTCCCTTTCGTTTCTTATTATTGAGAATTGACTTTTAAATTAATATAATATAAAATTATAACAAGTTAATTAATTTTATTATTTTATTTACCCTTTCAAATTCAATTTATCTTGAAACTCTTGATATATTTTGTATAGATCATCCCCTATTAAATCCCTAAATTTCTTATTTTTAGAAAACTTTTGATAATTACCTAAAACATATTTATAAAGATTTTCAAATTTAATTTGAATTAACTCTAAACCAGGGAATTTATTTAGATTTTTTTTTAAATCTTCAAATAACTTCATGATTACTTCTTTATTATTTAGGGCATCTAATTTTAAGGCATCCAATAGTGTTATAAAAGAAGATGTAATTTGTGCTGTGACTCCCGGAAGCTCAAGCATGGAAGAGCTTATAACTTTATTATATTGGGGTAATTCCTTACTACTTAAAATGCTATCTGGAAAATTTAGAGCCGACAAGCTATTTATTATATCAATTGCTTCATAGTATCTTTTAGTAAAATTCATGTTATCCAATAACTCAGAGAGTATTATATTATGTTCATTTAATAGGAAATTAATTTTTAAAAGCTCATTCATACTATTCTTAATAGCCTTTTGAAAGAAATTTTCTTTCAAAATTCCATTCTGATATTTTTTATAAAGATTTAGTATTGTATTAATGATTGAATATAGATCTGATTCAATGTTGGAATAGAGAATAGATTTTTTATCCTTTTCTTCAGACATTTAACTATTTAATGATTTAATTGCTAGTAATTATATAAGAAGAAGATTTAGAGTTAATAAATTTATCCTCAAAATGTTGGGCGCAGAAAAAAGAAAATTACGGCCACCAATATCCCTATTATTAGAGAGGATAATAAGACTCGAGTTGTTGATGAGTTTGATAATTCTCTGATAGAAAGTGCAACTAATATTGGAATCCATACCGCAATTGTTATAGCATCAATGAAATGTAAAACTGTCCATGTCGAAGAATTAAAAATTTGACTAAATATAGTTGGATTAAATAAACCTAGTACATTTATGGATACGGTCGGAAAACCTGCTAAAATAATGATAACTTCAATAAGATTAATTAGTAAGAAAGGAGCAAATGAGCAAAACATCATTTTATATTTAAATGCCTGTTGCTGATGTAAAGTACCTCCTTTATAAATACTGAATACACTCATTTCTGCTTCACTATATTCTTCTCTTTCTGACCCCCCAAAAAAGGATTCTAATTTTTCTGAAAAACCAACTGCATAGTTTGCTCCCTTTGTGAATAACCATATTAAAATAAATCCAAAAATGAAAAAGTAGGCAAACCCAAAGATGAAGAAAGCTAAAAAGATTACTAAATTATAAATAAAAACTCCTAGTGGAGGGATATCCTGTATATTGAAATGAGAGAAATATGCTATCCCCATGACTCCAAAAAGTAATGCATTAAATAGTAATATAAAATAGCCTGGAGCTGATTTTCTGCGATGATTAATACTCCAAAATGCTTTGTTAGGTTTTATAAATAACCATAAAAGGATAGTATACCATCGATCAGGAGTAGTCCACTCAGTTTCAATTCGTTTAAAAAATGAAAAATTTTCAATCCTTTCAATTCTTAAACGTTTACCACAAAAAGCACACACAAAAAAATCTGCGCGAACTTCATTCCCACATCTCGGACATCTAGTAGTCGATGACATATTTTACGATATTTTTACGATTTCTGGGTTGTATACGATTCGTCAATTCTTATTGAATTTAGCAAATCGACCAAGGGAACCCGTATTAAATATACAATAGTTTAAGGTTTTATTAATCTTTGTTTTTTTCTTTTTGCCATTTCTTTAGCATTCAAATCTCCAATAAATGTAATATTAGTATTTCACTATTTTTGCTGTTAAATATTTTAAGGGAAAAAAATTGCGTATTTTTTATAGTTTAAGATATACTATTTTTAAATCTTTTAACCTTTACAATAAGGTTTAGAGATAATTTGAATCTAATAACAGATTAGGTTGGGTTTATATGAAAAGTTCTGCTAAAAAAGTTATAGGTTTATTCATTACAATCATTTTTCTTATGGGGGTTGCTTTTGGAGGCGTATCTGTAGCAGATACTAGCATACGGAATTATGATCATAATGATATATCTTTAGATACCTCATGTCGAGATTCAGATTATTCTTTTGCTGAATGGCGAGGAGATAATCAAAAGTACTTATATATTCAAGCCTTAGACTATTATACGCTAGGATATTTAACTGGACAATATTTAGCTTACCAAATTATTGCATTTGATAATTTAATCGATTATTTTATTGATGCATATAATCTTGATTTTCAAATTATTCTTTATTTTGCTTCTCAATATGAAATACCCGAGCCATACTATACAGAAATGTTGGGAATTGCTGATGCTACAGGATTGACTTATTATGAAATATTGCTTCAATATGTCTTTTTAGACGTATATTATGGAATTTTAATTCCTTTACAGATTTCTCAACAAAACATTGGGGCATGTACGGGTTTTGTAGTTAAGAATTCAAGGCGGAATATCGTACATGGTCAAACAATGGATTTTGGCCTTGCGTTTTTCCCTACCTTTGCATGGGTACATCATAAAGTCTCTGGAAAAAATGAAGTATTCTCATTAAGAATGGGTGCATCATCTTTAGTAATAGGTAAAAATAGGAGAGTTTCATGTACTCAGAATTTAATTCAATCGTGGGAGTTCGCTGAATTTGGAGTTCCCACGTCATTGAAATCTAGGATTGCATTTGAAACTTGTCGGACTGCTAAAGATTTTATTTCAGTAATAACCTCTAGTCTTACTTGTTATTTCAACTATATCGTTTGTGATAAGAAAGGAAGTGCCATTGCTTTAGAGACCGCTCCCAATATAGTTACTGTTAGTTATATTGAAAAGAGGGAATTTGCTGTTAGAACTAATACTTATGTCTCAGAAGATTTAAAGGTTTTTTTACTAGATCCTATATATAGTATCGCTCGACAAATAAAAGCTGAGGAACTAATTATTAATGCATTAGAACAACGAAAGAAATTTACTATTAAGAATGGCATAGCTATTGAAAGCTATAATGATTATACTGATGCAAGCATTCTTAGATTCGATAATCCTGAGAATCTTCTGGGTATGTGGACTCTTGCTTCGTTTGCAACCTCATTTAGAACAAAAGGTTATTTCGGAATTGGAACACCTGCTATTGCCCAAGAAAAAATTCCGATTTAACTTCAAAAAACCTTTTTTTTTTTTTTAAATCCTTAATCATCAATTTAATTCAATTATGTAAGAATTTTTTTCCTTAATAATTTCATAACTTCTCTGGGTAAAGAGGTTCATTAATTCTAAATTAGTTTTAGTATGGTTAGTAATTTCAAGCACCCTAAGAGATGATGGCTCTTTATTATAAGCTATTAGAGGTATTAATTGGTCACTTAAATGATTATCAACAGTTATATCATTCTTGATATATTTTAAAATTTCTTTTGAAGCATTCTTTCCTAATTTTTCTGAAGTGATATTTCTCTCACCTAAAATAGTTCCCGAGGATATAATAGCTCCTGTATCTGAACGAGCCCAGAGACAAAGACCCACACCAGGACTAGTGGCATCAACATATTTATACTTTATATCTGTTTCAATTTTTAGATGATTTTTTAATTCTAAATTTATTGATTTTTTAATCCTCTCTCCAATATTTCTACCACTTCGCCTTAATTGATTTGACAATATTATATCACCTTCAATTAAATCAATTGTCCCTAATTCCTTTAGGTTTAGTGGTTTTAAAGTAGCTTTTGGTGGAAAAATTGTACATTTAGTTAAAGCACCACCTTTTGGATAAAAACCATACTTGTTTATATCAATTGATATATTTAATCCACTTTTTTTGAAAATCTGGTATGTTACACTCATTAGATAATTTAAGCTTGGTGCCCACTTACCAAATGTGCCGCCTCCGTTAATAAAAATTTCGATTTGTGGTGTTTTCATAAAATTTAAGCTTGCAATTTGAATTGGCTGAAGTAATAGACCAATGCTAGCTGCGGTGTTAACATTAATTTTTATTTTGTCTTGAATATTTAAATCTGGCTTAAATATTAGTTCTCGAGTACCAATATTACATTCACCACCCAAAGCTTTCAATTCACTCCCTGTCAAATTAGCTAAAGTTTGTAGACCGATAAGATGTTGCAACCTTAAACCAGGTTTTGGGCGATTAGCTCTAATATTTTTAATTCTTACTGGTTGGTTGAACAATACTGAAAATCCAGCACTTAAACGTAAAATTGAACCCCCACCTTCCCCAAAAGCTCCGTCAATTTCTAAATATTTTGATTTATTCATAATTAATGTATAACTGTTTGATTCTTTGAATTCCGTTAAATTCAGTCATTAAATTAAATACTTCTTTTGGAACTAAACTTTTCCAGTTATAACTTTGTTTATTAATTAGAGATCTAATGTTAGAGCCATTATATTTCTTCTTAAATATAATTAGCTTTCTTCCAAGTTTATATCCTTGGTTTTGAAATAGTTGTCTTACCCATTCACTATTAGAAAAAATTAAATCAAATTTTCCTACTATTGATACTACATGATTAACCCATTTTTTAGCGTTAAAAATATCAGGAATTTCGTAAATTTTATATTGTTCAGATGAAATTCCTCTTTTTTCTAAAGCGGCTTGAATAAATCGAACTCTTTCCTTGCTTGTAAAGGGATCTGTTTTTGTTTGAGAAAGCTGAGAGCTTCCAACTCCTACTTTTATTAAGTTAAAATTTTTTAACAAATAATTAAAGACATATATATGACCATGATGTAATGGCTGAAATCTTCCAATAAATAATGCAATTTCATTTTTTGTTTTTTTATTTCTTTTTAAATCATTATTTAATTCAAAATATTTGATAATATCTAATTCAGCAATTTTTTCCCATATTCTTTTTGAATAATCTATTAATTTTTCATTTTCTAATATATCATTTAATTCTTTTTCTGTATAAAATCTACTTTCTTTAATTTCTAACTCTTCTGAGTTAGGTTTTAATTCTATGTTGTATTGGACTAAACCTATAAATGTATAAGCTATCTCTGTAGTTCTATTATTAGATTCAACGCTTAAATCATAAAATTTCATTTTTTTTATTGATTTTGGGGGAATTCCAAATTCTTCTTCTAATTCTCTTTTCGCATTTTCTTTGATATTATTTAGGCTTAAATTTTTTTTGTAGATTACATGTCCAGATGCTGAATCAGTAAAATAATCTGGAAATTCTTTCTTTTTTTTATTTCTTTTTTGAACAAGATATAGAATCTTATTATCCGGTGAAATACTAACAATAAAAAACCTAATAATAATATGACTAATTTTTTTCTGATGTGCTTCATGTCTTTCCATAGGAAAGGTATATTTTGAAATTTGACCCGAATGAAGAAACTTTATGTTTTTATTCTCAATGCAAGCTAAAATTTCTTTTTCCATAAATTTGATCCTATTCCTTTACATTAAATATAAGAGTATCTCCCACCTTAAAACCAATTTGTTTTGCTGCATTACCTTGATTAATTGAGATTTCGAGATAATTTGTTGATCCTTTAATAAATAATAGGGTCTTTAGTGGTTGAGAGCTAAAGAATGAATTAAATGTTCCTTTATACTCTTTATCATTAAATCGAAATTGAATTAAATCTCCATCATCCAAATTTAGTGAACTTCCCTTAACTTTATTACCCTCTATTGGGATATTTGTTATTCCATTTCCAAATTGGTCAATATATTGAATAATTCCTTTAATTCGTTTTTCTTTTAATGAGACTTTAAATTCAATAGGGTAAGGAGCAAAATCTTTTGAATCAAAATTAGGACCAAAATTCTTTAATTCAACATTTTTTGTGATATAGGCTCCTACAGGCGCCATTATATCTCTTCCATGAAAGGTATTAGAAACAGGTTTAATAAAATACTTATCATTCTGTATTTTTATACACTCACTAATATCATTTGATTTAAATGCATTAGTAAAGATTCCATTATTCGGTCCAATAAAATAATAATCAGATGCTAATTTTATTGCTAAAATGTCTCTAGAACTTCCAACTCCTGGATCAACTACTATAATAAATACACTACCTTGAGGGAAATATTTATATGTTGTACTTATTAGAAAAATAGCCTCATAAATATTAAATGGAGTGATATTATGGTAGATATCAATAATTTGAACGTTAGGATTAATTTTTAATATGACTGCCTTCATGGTTGCTACATAATGTAAGCCTTTAGAACCAAAATCTGTAATTAATCCTATTACTCTTTTCTTTAAATCTTTCATGATCTTGAAAATCTATCAAATCTTTAGCAAGATAGAAAAATTCAATAAAATCAGATCTATAATTTATTTAACTTTTTTTGTATTCTTCATCTACTTTGTAAAATTCTTCTAAAGCTTTAGCTTTTAATCGATATTCTTCTTCTTTATCAAACTCTACTAATTTTTTAGATAATTCACTTGCTTTCTTGTATGAAATATATGCTGAATGAAAATTCTCATTACGAAGATAATTTCTTGCATCTTGTACAGCTTTATCTCGTTGTTTTGATAAATCAGGTACTTGCCCTGAAAAACTTGCTTTTTCATTTAAAGATTCGGCAATATCAATAATATAAAGTTGTTCTGCAAGTTCTGCTGCCTTGTTATAAAATTTTGTAGCTTTATCATAATCTAATGATTTTAAGGCATTTTCAGCTGAAGTATAATATTCGGATATTTTTTCATGTTCACCATTTTCTACTTTTTTTAAAAGTTCTGTTGCAATTCTTCTTTCGTTTTTTTCTCCACTTAACATAAATTTTGTGATTGACATAATACTTGCCTTTAGCGCGTCAGGTTTTAAAATGTCAATTAATGGCTCGAAATGCTCAAAGTAAATATCCCTTAATATTAATTTAAAATCATCCTGAGGCATGCTTACTAAATTAAAACCAATAATTTCTATTGCTTCAGCGCCCAATTTAAGGGATGAACGAAACTTCTCTGGCTTATCATTTTCATTCAATAATAATCCAATTATTGCCCCTGAAGCCTTTCGAGCTAATTTTCCTTTAAATCTATAAATATATGAAAAAACTTGGAAATCTTTCAGTTTTAACAGATTATATTCGTTTTTTGTATGATCTAGATTTAATCTAAGAAAGAGATCGCTTGTTACCTCAAAATTTGATTTACCTTCTTTAAAATAATATCCAGAAATTTTATAATCTGCATCTAATGGTAATAATATCACAAAACTGCCAATTGGCATAGATGTTTAAACTCCTTAAAATTGAATATTACTAAAATATAATAATGGGTAATTATAATGATTTAAAGAATTTATTATTCTTTACAGCTCATTATTCTATTTGTTTCTTCTCTAATTGATTGAATAATATTTAAAAGTTGAGCGTAATAGAGGTTATTAGAAACTGTTTTAGCTGCTTTCCTAATTGTATCTATAGCTTTCTTTTCTTCTTCTGATATAGCTTCTAGAGATTTTTTATCATATAATTCTTTTAATTTTGCATTAAAAGTATCAGCTATTTCTTGAATACTTTCACTAGATTTCATTCTAAATTGCTTTAGTACTTCGACAATTAGTCGAATGTTTTCATTAACAGATATTGTTTCTTCAGAGAATTTCTGAGACATTGTTTGAATTGCTGTACTCATTTGATTAATCTGAGCAATAGTACCATCTAATGAAGAAGTTATTTGATTAATTTTATTAATCATCTCATTCAATAAATTTTCTGTCATATTTTCACCTTTTATAATTTATTGGAAGGCTTCTGCTTTAAATTCTTTACCGAACTTATAGCTTCAGAGAGCAATAAATTAACGGTATCTTGATTTAATATCTCTCCAGATAATTTTTCAAACTCATTAAGTTTTTTAACTAAAGTGTTTAAAGCATCTAATCCTAATCCTTCCTGAATTGTTTTTAATTCATCTTTAGTACTTTCTCCAATTTCTTTCAAAACATCAATATGTTTCGTCTGAGTTATGTCAATTTCTTCTGAAAATGATTTTAATTTTTCATTCAAATTTGTTATTTTTTCTTCAATGTTCTGATTTAATCCATCCAAAGAAGTTTTTAGCCCTTGGATTGCTTGGCCTAATTGAGCAATTCTTTTATAAATGGAGTTTAATAAATCTGTAAGCATTTCAGCTATAGTTTTATCACCTTTTCAAATTTATTTAATATAATATATTTTTTCTTTTTGATGCTTCAATTATAAATATAACAGAGTACAACAATAAAAAAATTTTTATGTTTTTGTGTTTTTATATGATTATTATTAGGTCCATTAGCACAGAGATTAAGATTTATAAAAGTCTCAGAATTTTAAATTTTCTTTCAAAAGGTCCAGTAGCTCAGCTTGGTTAAAGCGCGGGTCTTATAAGGCCCTACAGACACACAATAATAAAAAACTTGTCTGTATACGTAAAAACCCGAGATCGGGGGTTCAATAGAAGAGAAAAATCTTCTCTAAAGAATAAATCCCCCCTGGACCACTTTTTTTGTTATTAAAATAGAATGAGTTTAAACAATACTATTGAATTAACAGAAATTAATCTTTAATCTAAATTTATTTATTTAGGTTTAATGAAATTAAGTTTAAGATCCATTTTTTTATCTGCATTAGGTTTTTTAGTAATCCAGAGACAAGATTATCAGGAAAAACTTTTTCTTGGTCCAAATTTTGGACTGTGGTCATCCATTTGTTCAAAGCGAGTTGTACTAGACTTGAACCATCCGCTTCCATAAATATAGGTACTACAGCGGCACTTTCCCGAGCATCACCAATAGCAAAATAAATTTTTCTATTAATTTCTTTTAACATTACCAGATTCGCACATTCATCTAATTTACGCTCTACCAATATAATTTTTAGAATTTGAGTTTGAATCTGCTTATCTTTTTTAATAAATTCGGTTTTTCTTTTATTTAATATTGGTTGAATTTCCGTTATCAGTTTATCTCCAGTAGAGTCTTCTGGGTAAAATTTCCTTAATCTTATAACATCGTCTAATCCTTCTATATTGATGAATTTTTTACTGTTTGAATAAAAAACTGCTTGGAATCCACCTTTTTCCTCGCTTGGTGATAATTTAATAAAAATATTTCTCATTGTTACAGAATTACAAGTATGGTACGCTAATTCAAATAACGCCCTTGGTGTCAATGGTTTATATGGTTCTTCTACTTCTTTGAAGGCCCATTGATTAGAAATTACATTATTAAATTGATTTAAAAGTCGATTCTCCATAGTTAGATAACCTAATAATTTTTAATATTATATAGTTCTACTCATTTTTATTTATTTTTATTTAATTAGAAATAGGAATGAAATATTTTGATTGATTTTATTTCTGAATAATTTGAGCGTATGCCTTTTCAAATCTTTCAACTGCTAAGACTATATCTTCAGAGGTTGCGCCTATTGCGGCATTCATTACTATATAAGGTGTTAAATAATTTGAACAACACGTTCCAAAAACATTTTCTTCTGGATTATAGACCCTAGGTCCCGTGACTCTTAAATTATATAAAGCTCCTCCTAAATTAGATAATTGTTCTTTTTTCAAATTCTTTAAAGACATTGCTACGGCTACTGGGTTAATTACATCTAAAATTCTTTCTTTTAATTTGCTAGCAACTTCATTCATCTTTTCTTCTAATAATTTTCTGTTTTTCTGTTGATTAATCATTAATCTTTGATATCCTTTAGTACCTAAAGAGAGCATAGAGATTAAAAAATTTACTACAGGCGTAGCAGAAGCGCGTCCTGCATACGCTTGACTAATTTTAGTTATTATTTCCTTATTTGGGGAAGCAATAATAGCACTACCTACTGGAGAAAGTACATTTTTATCAGTTGATTGTATGATTGCATCTACTCTTCCTGCATCGATTCCTGAACGAATTAAATCCATCCATTCTGAACTTTGAACCCCATATGCATTAATTACGATATGAACCAAATTATTTTCTTTAGCAAATTTACTAATCTCTTTGATGTTATCATGCTCGCGAGGAGGGAAGAAACTTGTCACTGAAATAACCGCAAAACAATCTTTATCCATACTTAATTTAATATCTTCAACTGGAATCCTTACTGCATCACCAAATACCTTACCTTCGATAGTTTTTCTTTTTATACCCATTAGTTCCAGTCCCTTAATAAGAGATTTATGATCAATTTGAGGAACAAGAACAGTTCTTTTATTATTTAAGTCTTTAATATTCCAATCTGGTCTAAGCGCTCCGATGCATAAAGCTAAAGACATTCCTGTACATAACGGCACAGTTATAGCACTTTTTATATTAGGTAAACCAAATTTTTTAAGAAAGTCTCTCGCTAAGTAATTAGTTATTTCATACATAATTGAGCCACCGGGAGCCTTTGGTTGAGGAGCCGTCAGAAAACCACTTCTGCCTACACCATGACAGAATCCTGCTGAGGTTTTTAAATGTATTTTAGATGCAATTCTTGCTTCTCTTTCACCTACCCTTGCTGCTTTAAAATCTTTATCTGTATCCATATTCGAGAGGGCGAGTAAGAAAAATTTAATTTGCTCATCACTCCAAGGTTCCATAGGAACATTTTTCTGCTCAAATAAAATTTTAATAGGATTTAAAAACTCATTTAAAACAACTTGCCCTCTATTCAACATATTTTGAGGGATAGGTGTGCTTTTAAAATAATCAATAATTTTATTAAAATCAATCAAATTTATCACGCTAGTATTATAAAAATTGGCGGCCCTCGAGGGGAATCGAACCCCTATCCCTCCGCAGGATAACTGGGTTTGAAGCCCAGCGTCAGAGACCACTCTAACCGTCAAGGGCCATATTGAATAACATTATTAGATTAAAATATAATTGAAATAAAATGAATTTTTTGATAAATTTTCTTTATGATTTTTATTAAATTAATAACCATTTAAATTTTAATAAAAAGAATCTAATCCAAATTTAAAAGCTCTTCCTCAATAAATCTACCATCTTCTAATATTTTTTTGTTATCAAACCATAGAGAACATTTTTTCATTATCCCATCTACGTGTCCGATTGAAGTCCAATTAGCTCCTGTGTGCTGTGGAAAAGGATTTCCAAAAGCAATATGAACGCCTGGAAATTTCTCATCCTGTAAAAGGTTTCCTACAAAATTTTTCAAATAAATATTTGTCCCACATGCAAATTCTCCTACTCTATTTGCATTTTCATCTTGTTTTAGATATTGTTTAAATTCGGATAACAATTCTTGATTCTCACATGTAATATTTTCAATGTTAGCCCTAGAATTTGTAATAGGTATTGAAACAGGAGTTTTATTAAGGGCTCCATATTTCTCATTGAAAAAATCTCCTAAAGTGCCATCTACAACCATGACGCCTTCGATATTTTCAGGGCAAGTAAAAGCTTCTCCCGCAGGTAAATTACCCCACATACCTTTATACCATAATAACCCTGTATCTGGAACCCACCTCAACTTATCTGAAAATGATACTTTGAGACTTGTTCCTTCAGGAGTTTCTACTCTAGCAGACTTAGAGATTGTGGCAAAACTCATAATTGAGAATGTTAAAGAAGCAATCTTAAAATAATCTGCTTGCATACCAGTTTGAATTATTTTATCATTAATATTTGGCATATGAATTTCTCTCCCCTTAGATATAGCAAGTCTAACTATAGGCCCCCTAAATCGGTGTAATTCTCCTGGTTTTGATTTGACTGCGAGATATAAAATATCACTTTTTCCAACATCAATTTTTATTTTTTTTGGTATAGATATTAATGGCCTTTCAGCATAATCTTCTAAAACATGAAAATTAATTTCTTTTGTAATGTTTTTAGCAAATTTTTTTATAAGTTCCCCAATATTTATAGTTTCTTTATCAGTCACTATAGTTGCTCTTTCAGAAGGCATTAATCGTGAACAAATTTCAACAATATTTTTTCCTGCTATTGAATTTTTATCATCCATCTTTCATCCTTTGATTCTTTAATTAATTTATCCTTTAATTCATTAATTAATGATTTTATCCTTAATATCTTCGCATGTGATTCGTCTGCAACCCAGAATCATTAGACCTAAATTGTATATAGTATCTAAAAAGTTTACAATAATGTGGGATGTGGCTCCAAATATTACATATCTTTTATTATTTGGAGACCTATAGTTGAATTTGCCAACTCCAATTAAATCTTCCTTGAGTTTATAAGTTTTTTCTTTAAAATTCTTCTTATTAGCAAAAAAAGTAATTGGAATTTTCACGATCTCTTCGACTTCTCCTACTTGTTTAATCATTTTCTGGTCTTTATTGATATAGGCTACGAAAGCAGTTATAATGAATCCTTTAGGGGTGAGATGATCATCAATACATCCCAATATGGTCACATTATTCCCTGGAATTCCTAATTCTTCTCTCAATTCCCTCAAAGCTGTATCTAAATACGATTTATCTTGATTGAGATCAAATTTTCCCCCTGGAAAAGACATCTCTCCAGAATGCTTATCATTTATTTGTTTGGTTCTTCGAATTAGGACTAGATCATATGGTCTTTCTTGATATGGAATTATTAAGAATATAACAGCAGAATTTACAAAGTATTCATGATGCATTGAAATTCGTTCAGGAGAATCTAATTGTTTTAACCTACCTGCAATTTTTTTCTCATTAAAGATAAAATCCATTTTATCCATTACATATTTATTTGATTACAATACCATCTCAAAATTTTTTTGTAATTTGGTCCCTATATTTAATATATTCTTTAAGATCTTTTATTTTTTCTAATTTAAATCGTCTCAAACCTAGGTTTGACATAGTTAATCCATAAATAATTTCGATAAAAGTAGATATCATATAGGCTGTTGCTCCCCAAACTGTATAAGTCTGTTTACTTTCATCATCTTTATAGTTAAAGTAAAAAACAGGGAATTTATTGCCATCGATATCCACTGCTTGTTCTCTAAAATTCTTCTTTCCTATAAAAAAATCTATTGGGATTTTTAATATCTTCTGAACTTCTCTGTCATCCTTTATTAATTTTTGATCCTTATTGATGATGGCAACATAAGGAGTAATTACAAATTTAGTCATAGTCGGAAAATCGTCTAAACAACCTAATATTTTTACATTTTCTCTTGGTAATCCAATTTCTTCTTCAGCTTCTCTTAAGGCAGTGGCTTTCAATGAGATATCATCAGGTTCGATTTTACCACCCGGAAATGATATTTCCCCCCTGTGTCTCTTTCCACGATTTGAGCGATGAATTAACACTAAATCATAGGGTTTCTCTTTATAGGGAATAATGCAGAATAGAACAGCTGAATTTGTAAAGAAATCATCTCTTAGTTTTATTCTAGAGGGTGAATCACAAGGAAATAATTTTGTACGAATAAAGTTTTCATCAAATACTAAGTTTAAAGAATCCATAAAATATTGGAAAAATTTTAAGATGTTGATTAATTAAAAAACTTAATATTTAATCCTAATAAAATTTTTAGGAAGTGTTTAAAATTGAAACTCCCAAAGGAACTAAAAGAAAAAAGGGATTTGAGCGGAACAATAAGTAAAGGAAAAAAATGTTCTGTGAAAGGGTGTAATGAAGTAGCAGTAAGATCTCTTTCCGAGAGTAAATGGAAATCATATGTAGAAAAAGCAACTTTAAGATATAACGAGAATAAACAAAATAAAATTTATCTTTGTAAAAATCATTACAAGGAAGCTAATAAATTCCGAAAATCTCAGGAAAAAATATACCAGAAAAAAGGCTTTTTAGAGGATTCTCTTTCTATAGGAAAAATGAAGAGATACGATTAATTCCATTTTTTATTAAAAAAGGTTCAAGGAATCCCTGCCATCTCTTCATAAATTTTACCGATTATTGAATATTGAGCTTCAATAATTCCAATTGTTAGGAGAGATAAAGCAAGTAATACTATTATAAATCCAATTAATTTTTTCCTCATCGATATTAAATAATGTTGGAAATAAAATAAAATTTTGGAATAATTTTATTTAATAAGATCTTCTAAAGTAGTAATTTTCACATCAATCTTTTTAAGTTTTACTTCAAATTCTTTATCTTTTTCTTTATAATCTTCTTCTTCAATTTCCTTAGCTGAAAATCTACCCTTATTGAGGTTTTTCTCTGCTTTAATATCTGACTTTTCCATGTTCAATTCTTTTATCCATAGCTTCATACCGGATATTAAGTCTTTTCTTTCATTCTCAAAATCTGTTTTCTCTTGTTTGTATTTTTCTCTAAGAGATTCGAAAGTCTCCTTATTAATCTTATGTAATTTAAATTCTTTAGTTAAATTCTTGAGTTGAAAAATTCTCTTATCAATGTCATCCTTTATTCTCTGGACAATAAATGGTTCCACCATTTTTTGTTTAACTTCAATTTCATTTTGCTTAAGTTCATTGATTAGTGTCCTTATCGCTTCAATTTTTACATTAATTGATTTTTTAAATTCCTGATCTACATCATAACGAGGATCTTTTAAAGATTTTTGAATTTCTTTTAACTTCTCAACTAACAATTTTTTATTCAATTGCATATCATTGTATTCAATATAAAGGATCATTTGTTCTTTTACTTCAAATGGTAGTGGTTTTTCTACCTTTACTTCTTTTCTAGCTTTTTTCTTCTTTTCTACTTTCTCTTCAATTTCGACTTCTTCTACGGGGTATTCTTCAATCTCGGATGAAGAATCTTCACCTTTTATCTCTCTTACTTTTTCTTTTATAACATCTTTTGGTTTTTGAACAGCTTTTGGTTTTTGAACAGCTTTTGGTTTTTGTACATCTCTTAATACTGGTTTTCCGCATATTATACAATACTTATCTGTCGATTTTAAGGGATTTCCGCAATAAACGCAATACTTTGGCATTCTTATCTCACAATCAATATTATTTTATTATAAATTTTAAAAAGTTGATATTATGTTTAAAAGTAAATTCTATTTAATTAAATTTTATTGGAGTCCAATATTTAAAAGATTAATTAAAAATATAGGAAAATGTTTTACTTTTCTAATCTTAAAAGAAACATATAGTCGCTTTTTATCCCTATAGTGATTCTTATGATTGACGTTGAGAAATTAATTCCGATCCATATTGGATTGTTTGGACACATTGATTGTGGTAAAACTGCGATAGCTTCTGTGTTAAGTGAAATAATATCGACTGCTGGGATTGATGCTCATCCACAAAGTAAACAAAGAGGTATAACTATCGATTTAGGGTTTTCAAGTTTTGTATTGGATGATTATTTAGTATCATTGGTTGATGGTCCTGGTCATGCAGATTTAATAAAAATAAGTGCTTCTTCGGTAGAAATAATTGATTGCGCTATAATCGTGATAGACATTAATAAAGGACCTCAAGTTCAAACCGGTGAGCATTTAATAATGGTAGAGGCGTTAAATATTAAAGATATCATAGTTGTACTTAATAAAATAGACCTATTTAAAGGTGATATGAAGCAGGAAATGGAAAAAACAAGAAATTTCTTTCAATCAACATCTTATGGTGCACAAATACCTATATTTGCAGTATCTGCCAAAGAAAAAATAGGATTTGAAAAATTAAAAGGTGGAATACTAGAAAAAATTAAAGGTCTTGAAATAAAAAGAGAACTCAGAGGGAGTATCAAAATACCCATAGATCACCATTTTTCGATAAAAGGGAGAGGGACAATAATAACGGGCACATTATTAAGGGGGAAATTAGAATTAAATCAAAAAATATATATAATGCCTTTAGGAATTTCAGGGAGAGTTAAATCAATTCAAATCTTTCATCAAGAAGTAAAAATCGCAAAAGCGGGTGATAGAATTGGGATTAATATTAAAGGATTGGACGCAAAGAAGATATACAGGGGGTGTTATGCAACAGACAATAAAGGTGCTTTTGATTACTGTGATTTAATTGAAGTGAAAGTAAATAAAAACAAATTATTTAAAGCAGAAACCCATTTTGGTACTCAACTCCATGTAACAATAGGAATGTTTACTACAGCAGGATTTATATACCCTTATTATGAATTCAACGGAAAGAAAATTCAAATGAGCATAAAAAATGATTTAAATAATTTTCGAGCTTTTTTATGGTTAAATGAGAGAATCTTAATTGGTAAAGAAAAAACTATCATGTTATTAAGTCGATTAGATTTGCCTCCAACAACTTTAAGGATATTGGGATCGGCAGAGTTAACAAAAATACATCAAGAACCGCCATTACTTTATAAATATAAAATAAAAAAGGGGATTATCCAAAATCCAACACATGCTCAAGGTATAATTTCTAGTGGTTTAGCACAAAGTCTAATAGGCGCTAAAAAAATTGTAGGGCGAAAATTAGAGCCTCCTTTTACAAAAATTACTAGTCCATTTGGAACAAAAGGATCTGTAATTGTGGGGATTTTAAGTGTTAAAAATATTATAAAAAAAGGGGATAACGTCATTTTGAAAGAATTAAGAAGTTTTAAATTGAAATCTAAAAAAGATTTAAATGTTCAAAATTAATTTATATTATTAACTGAGGTAGTAATAATGGAAGGAATACATACTTCTGAAATTGATATCGATCAAGAAATTCTAGATGAGTTAATGCGTAATTTAGAACAATTAGAGAGTTCCACAGATCTTGAAGGAACTGCTTTAGTATCAAAAACAGGATTGCGAATTGCTAGTTCTGAAACTGCTGATATCGTTGCTGATGTATATAGCGCAAGTCCCGCAACTTTAATTTCCTTAGGAGAAAAGATAAGTACTGGACTTGGTCAAGGTGAATTAAGAGAAATCGTGATTAGAGGCGTAAAGGGATATACAATTATTATTGTTGGTGATGCTGAAAATAATTTCATGCTTTTTACTAATTGTAAAAAAGGCTATAAGTTAGGCTATTACTTTCATAAAATTCGCAAATCTTTCAAAGAAATGGAACCTGTTTTAAAGAAAATTGAAACTAAATAATGAAAAACCTAATTTTGTAAAAGAATTTTTAAATCTTATTATGTATTTACATGTTTCCAGTAGATTTTATCCCCATGATTCAAATGAAAATCTGCTGCTCCAACTCCGGCAAACATATCATTAACATAATAAATCCAATCCCCATTAACGCCATCTATCCCTATAACTAAAGCTCCATTACTAAAGTAGGAGAATTCTACAGTACATTTTTCTCGCAGTGCATCTAAAACAGTTGTATCATAATCATATAAAGAAATATTCTCCCATGTCTGAGTTGGTTGAGTAACATATTCTACAGTTAAACTAATATTGAAAACTTCCGGTAAGGCTGTATCCCTCCCTGTATTGTATCCACCTTGATTTGGATTTAAAAATGGGAAGAACCCAAAACTATATAAGATTAAAACTGTGAAACTTGAAATTCCAATTAGCGTGATAATCGCAAATTTAAGTTTTTTTTTCATCTATATTACCATAAAATAAAAATATAATTTTATTGTTTCATCTTTTTTTTATTGATTTTAATAATTATTAACGTTGTTGCTAAAACTATACTCACTATAACAATCAAAGAGAATGAAGGTATTTCTGAAGATGTATCAACACCGTTTTGATCTAGTTCATAATTTTCTATATTCATTTCAAGATGGTAATTTTGTCCCAACGTATCTACATATAATAATATACCGGTTATTTTTTCATAAATTAGCCTTGTCTCTTGCGGAAAAGACCCTCCGCATATAAAATACATACTAATTGTTAAATCAGTCTCCTCATATGTAAATTCTCGATCGACTGTAAACCAGGAAGCTGCTATAACTTCTGCCTCAATATCATAGGTCTCATTATTTACTGTGGGTAATAAAAATCCAGATAAAAATCCAGGAAAGGAAATTAATAAATTATTAGCACATTCTGAATCTGAAATATTATCCATTTGCATCGTGATATCTGTCCTAACATCACCTTGATAGACGACTTTAATATCTAACCATGGTCTTCCACCTGCGTATTTAAAAGGATCTGGATCCCATAGTAACGGATCTCGATGATAAAATCCTGTAAAGTTAACTAATACCCATCCACGCTCTGAACCGGTAGCATATATATCTTTATAATTTCCCCATAAGTCTGTCCAAATTGCCCAACCTAAAGGCTCAAAAGTATTGACATTATACTTATATTCAGTTTCAATGTCTAAAGTATAATTCGTTAAGGATAAAGCAAGTTTAAAGTCTCCTAAAGTAGTATTAGCTTTTACTAATAATCCCGTTTTCTTGTCATAAATTAATTCAGTTTTTTGATTTTGAATTTCACCATATTGATCAAATCTAAAATATAAGAAATTATAAGTTTCTTCCATTGTAAGATCTGCTGTTAAATCTGATGCTCCGTTGGCTTCTAAAGTTGCATTAGCTTTTATCCAGTCAGTTTGATTATTTGGGATTAAAAATCCAGATTGAAATCCAGAAAATCCTAATTTTAAATTTCTCGCTAGTTCACTATTAGAAACATTAAAAAGAGTAAAATTTAGATTTGTCTCTTTAAATATTTCAATATCAAACCAGGGCATATCTGTATCAGAAAATGTGTCTCCTACTACATCATTTGGATCTCGATTATAAAAACCAGTAATATTAATCCTTATCTTATCGCTAATATTAGTCGACCATTCCCCTTCAGAATTATCTGAAAAATTAATCCAATTCGAATCTTCGCCAAAATCTAAAACATTATATATATATTCGCCATTCAAGTCCAATTCTTCAGAATATTGCGGTGGTACTATTCCATTTCCTTTTACGTTCTGAATAGAAAAGGATAGTAATCCTTGAAAAATCATAAAAAATGTTATTAAACCCATTGAAAATTTTGTATTTTTCATATTTTTTAAATGATTATTTACACTTTTGTAAAAAAAGGAATAGTAGGAAACTTGTCCTACATATTTTTATTATTTTTTAAGAATTTTCAATAGTATTTAACTTTTTACATTAACTTTATATAATTTAAAATAATTTTAAATATAGGAATTTTATACTACATTAATCTCATATTATGGAACTTAAAACTAAGTATAATGGCATAGGTTCTGAGAAGTCTTTAAATTATGAAGAAATGGTTAAAAAAGATAAAACAGAAAATTACAATGGCTCAATATGGCTTAAAAAGAAATCATTTCGAATAGTTTTAGTTAGTACTTTTTCAGCATTAGCAGTAGTTCTAGGATATGCATTAGCTGCTATTCCAAATGTAGAATTATTCACTTTTATGATTTTTTTAGGAGGTTTTATATTAGGTAAAAGAGATGGTTTAATTATTGGTCTTTTAAGTTCTTTTATTTTTGTATTTTTTAATCCTTATGGAACTTCACCAGTACCTCTTTTTATTTATCAAATTATTCATTATTCTTTAACCGGTTTGATTGGTGGCATTACAAGAGGTTATCTGCTCAAAAAAGAAGATTTTAAGCCAAAAGAAGATTTATATTCATTTCGATTAATGGCTTTTCTAGGGTTGATTGGAGCCTTAATCACATTTATTTATGATATCATTAGCACCTTAGCAGGGGCATTTATAGTTTCTTTTAGCTTAGAATTTTTTATAGTTTCATATATTTATGGAATTCCTTTTACTACAGTACATTTAATTGGGAATACCCTAGAATTTATCTTTATTTTGCCAGGATTAACTAGTTTAATTTATAAGTTATTAGATTAGAGTAAATTAAACTAAATAATTAATAATAAAGGAAAAAATATTACTCTGTTTCAAGTAAAAGTGTTATTTTACCCCCAGCAGCCTCTATTTTTTCCATGGCCTGTTTTGAGGCTCTCTTGACAGAGACATTAATCTTTTTATTAATTTCTCCGCGACCTAAAATTTTTTGAATATTAACGTCATTTAAATTAATAATATAGGTATTTCCAGTTTTAGATGCAATATTTTCTAGTACTAATTTATCAATTTTTTGATCTAAATCTTTGATATTTAGAGTATTGGTTTTATAAATGCGTGTTATATCTTGGGGTCTTTTAAAACCTTTTTTGCCCATTTTCCAATCAGGATCAGGAAAACCTAGTTCTTTTTGTTTAAGATAATAAGATTTTTTGCTTTTTTTCCACTGAGTAGTTTTTCCGCGACCTGCTCTTTGTCCAGTTTTACGGTGTTGTCCTACTCTACCATAGCCACATGTTCGAGTTCCTCTCTTTTTTCTTATTTTTTTTGAAAATTTTCTCATATTTATTACACCTTTAATCTTTAAATCATCTTATGGATTAATTCATTTATAAAACTTCGAACATATCCTAAACTACCGCCTTCTCCATAATGCTTTTTGATAGAACCTCGATAACCTTTTCGGGGAGGATGCAATCGAAATACAGGTTTAATTTTATTCATGTCTTTGGTTTTATATTGTATTTCACCCTTCAATAAAGCTTTAGCAATATCTTTGATACTTTTGTATTTTGTCAAATTCTCAATATTTTCATCTTTAAGTGGTTTATTTCCTTCTACTCTCCCTCTTACTCTCAAAAGTCTGATTAGTGTTTTCTCATCAATTTCCCCATAAGAGATATAATCTTTACATTTATTGAGCATTCCCATATAACTTTTTTCTCCCCAAATAAGAACACCATGATTTACCTTATGCAGTCTTAGCATTTGTAGAGTATTAAGAATAGTTCTTCTCATTCCGGGAGCGCCTCTTATTCTAATAGCAAAATATAATACTGGAGGTCGCGATTCTTTAATTTTCGGTTTCTTTTTTGTAATTGACTCGTTTTTAGCCATCATATTAACCACTTATTATTTATAAATTGAAACTAAATTTATGAGCATTTTTTAGGGCATTAAATGTAGCTTTAACTAAATTTTCACTTGTCCTAGTATCACCAAATGTTTTACTCCATATATCTTCAATACCAGCTAATCGTAATAATTGTTTTACCTTATCTGCACATGCTAATCCTACTCCTGCTGGAGCAGGAATGAGCTGAATTCTGACTGAACCACATTTGCCATTTAATTTAAATGGAATGCTATGGGTACCTCCACATCCACATTCCTTACTACCACATCCTCGAAGAATAGGAATAACAGTTAATTTAGCTTTACCAATTGCTTTCCTTATCGCAGGACCCACTTCACGACTCTTAGCGGCCCCTACACCTATAAATCCTTCGGCACCCACAAGCACCACTGCCTTGAATTTAGATCGCTGACCACTAGCAGTCATTTGCTGAACCATAGCTATTTTTACAACATCTTCACGTAATTGTGGGAGAAGAACATCTATTATTTCTTTCTCCTTAACAACAAGATTATTTGCAAATATTTTATCTAGGGTAATCAATCCCTGCTTAACAAGCTCACCAAGGCGCGTCCTTGGAACCCATGATTCTTCAATATTTCTTAATCGACTCATATTAGCTCACTAATTTAAACACTATTTTCCATTGCTTTCAATGTCGAGGAAAACATTTGACTAACTTTTAATGGATTTATTTTTACTTTATTTAAATAACCTGAAAATATTTTCTCATATTTTTCAGGATTTTCATTTTTTAAAATATTAGCATACTTTTCGATATGTTCACCCTTGATTCTTTCTTCCAAGTTTTCTGGAAAGAATTTTTCATTATATGGAACTTCTAAACCAGCATCTATTATCCCTTTAGATGCCGCAAGTAATCTATTACGATGATAGAATATTCCTAAATCAAGAATTGCTTCTGAAATATCTTTTTTCTTAGTTCTTAAGCCTGCAAGATATCCCGTTAAATACGCAGCAGGAATATTACCTGTACTTGCTTTCCAGCCAAATTTATCTTTTAATTCTTTAGAAAATGCAGAAGATAAGACTTTATCTCCTCCAATTTTAGATTGAATAAGTTGAACAATTATATGGTTATTTGATGCTCTTATTACAATTCTTAATTTTTTTGATTTAAGTAACTTTAATCTCCTATGATAATCTGTTTTGCCAACTACTCTTCTTCTAAACGCTCTTCTATATATTGGTCCTTTAGCCATTATTACCTTCCTCTTCTTAATAATTCTTTCTCTCTAATGTACCGATTCATCTGAGCAACGCTGTTAAACATTCCACCTTTAGCATTTTTATATAATTTTCGATAAATAGCAGCTGTAATTAATTTTCGATCTCTCAATTTTTTTAATTCTCTTCTTTGAGGGCGGATCCTCTTCATCCAGGCTTTTTTCTTTGGACTTCTAGCATATTTAGACCCCTTTCTCTTTCCTAAACCCCTAGCCCTTCCTTTTTTCTTCTTCTGATGATGTAACTTTTTCCTAAATTTTGAGATTCCTTTTTTATATTTTTTTCTTATTATACCTTCTTTAATTAAACTCCTAATATCTTCTCTTGTTATAGCTAATTGAATCTCATCAATTAAATAAGGATCAAAATAGACCCGATTTTCGCCACATTTTAAGATTTCTGCTGCCATTCTTTTTTGGGCTTTTAGACTCATAAATTCTCACCAAAATTTTATTTATTCCTCATCTAATGATTCTTCTAGATCTTCTAAATCAAGGTATTCCTCATCTTCAAGAGATGTTTCTAACATTGATTCTAAACTTTCTAATTCTTTTTGAGATATCCCTAAATTAAGTACTTTAAATCCCCTTTTTTGGGCATAATCAACTAGCGCAATTCTTTTTTTGGCACCTACTCTTCTTGAAATTTTAATAGCATGTTTTTTATTACTTAATCCTTCAAAACCATTTAATGTAAAAATTCTTACTTCTTCAAATCCTGATGGATGTATTCCCCTAATTTTTTTAGGGCTTCTATAACCTATTGTTGGAGATTTAACTCCACTTTTTTTCTTTTTCCTTGTTTTTGAATCAATACCTCTAGCTTTTCTCCATGAATCTTTTACTCTTTTATATCTCCATGACTCTACTCGTCTGAATGAGGGTCTCTTTTTCTTTATTTTTTGTCTGAGTTGTACTAATTTTTTTTGTTGCATTATTATTTCTCCATATTATTTAATTTGCCAGAGAATTTCATCTCCAACTTGTTTTTTAAAAAGGTAGATACCATCTTGAAATACCCGAGGATCTTTCTTTTTAATTCTGCAGCATCTTTTAAGATTAGCAGCAGTTTGTCCTAACTTTTCTTTATCAGGTCCAATTAGGATAATATCTTCTCCCTCAACCTTTACTTCTACATTATCTAAAAATTTTGATATTCTTGGAGCTCTCTCTCCTAAAAAGTTGATGACATGTACTTCTTTTTTATTTGACTTAACCTCTGCAGTAAAAGGAAAGTGAGAATAAGCAATTTTACAATAATATTTATAATTTGTCTGAACACCAATAATTAAATTTTTAATTAAGTTAAATATTGTGTTGGTTAATGCGAGTGTACCGCTTTTAGGGAAAAAACATGAAAATTTAATAGTATTTTCTTCAATTGAAACATTAACTCCTCTTATATGAGAAAAATCTTTTGTTATTTCTCCATTTGGTCCATTCACAGTTATATGGTGACCTCCACCTAAAGTGACCTTTACACCTTTGGGAATTTCCAATTCTTGCTTAAAAAATGCTGTTTTTACCATTATTAATTACCTTTATACATTTTCAATAAACATAACACAATGACATGCCACCTATATTTTTTTCTTCTGCTTCTTTCATTGTCATTATGCCTTGATTAGTAGTCATAATTATTAATCCTAAACCTGGTGCTGGTAATAGTCTTCTTTCGATCATTTCAAATTGGGAAACCTTATAATTCAGTCTTAATAGTCCCTTTGCTTCATTTATTCTCCCTAATAAAGCAACTCTAAATTTTCCTTGGCGTCCATCATCAAATCTTTCGAATTCCCCAATATAAGCATTTTTTTGCAGAAGCAAAAGAATTTTTTGTATTAATTGAGATGCTGGGTTTATAACTACTTCTTTCTTTCTTGCTCTTTCTGCATTACGCATCATATTCATCGCATCTGCGAGTGTATTTACCAATTTTTCCACCTTTTTTTAAATTTTTTAAATTTATATCAAGTTCATGTTAATCATACCGTCGAAATCCAATATCTTTACCTATTTCATAGAAACATCGTCTACAAATATATAAACCATACCTTCTTATTAATCCTCTATGAGTTCCACATCTTCTGCAATTTCTTTGTCCCTTGCCAATTTTACCTTGTGGCACTTGAATCATCTTTTTTTATTAATTTCTTTTATTAACTCACATATATTCTAAATCCAATTGTTCTACAATATCCACTCCAAAATTTTTTTCGAAAAAATATTGAGCTTCTAATCTAGAAACATAATGATGTTTTGGAACTTTGGCTCGAGCCTTCCTTCGATATTTGACTCTCATACCAGGTCTTATAATTCTTCCAACAACGTCTAAACCCCATATACCTATTAAATTATCATATTCAATACCTGGTATAGAGATATGCTCAGTTATTCCAAAACCAAAATTACCATAATTATCAAAACTCCTACGAAGAATTTTGTTATTGTTTACAATTAATAGTCTTTTTAATAATTTCTCTGCCTCAATGCCTCTTATAGTAACCATAGTCCCTATAGGGCGTCCTTTTCTTAAATTAAATTCTTTTATATTTCTTTTTGAGAGGGTTTTTATAGGTTTTCTGCCGGAAATTGTTTCTAAGACGGTTACTGCTCTTTCTAATTCTTCACCACCAGCACCAACACCAATATTTAACACTATTTTCTCAAGAAAGGGTCTTTTCATAGCATTTTTCCATAAATTCTCAAATTCTTCTGTTTGTGTTTTTGTAGTTTTTTTTTTAGTTTTAACTGACAACTTAAATATCACTTCTTATTATTATTAACTTTCAAATTGAGGTAAACTAATTTCAGAATTATCTTCTCCTATAATAAAGGTATAATCATATAAAGTTTCAGTATGTTGAGAGTTATGCTGAATTGATACTGTACTTGCTTTAGGACCAAATCTTTTTAAAATATTAATAATTTTTCCAACCTGCCCAATATTTTTCCCAGACATAATAACAGCTAGATTTCCTTCTTTAAATCTTAAGACTTTCTCAATTTCTTGTTCTGGGACTGTAATTTTTAGAACATCCATTCTTTTATATATATCTTCTTTAGGATTTTGGGGATCTTTCACCTGAATAACTATATTTCTTCCATCATGTAAGTTCAATTGAATATTGCCTCCCTTAAGTGTTGTTTTTTGATTAATCCTACACAATTTGTATTGACTCTCTTCCTCTGAGATTTCATGTAATATTAAACCATAATGAGAATCTGGAAGAATTCGATAATGTTGATTCATCTTTTCAATAGTTAATACATCCATTAACCCTACAGGAAAAGATTTATCCGTTATGATTTTTCCATCTACTTTAAAATGCCCTAAAACAATCAATTTTTTTGCTTCTCTATGAAAATCAACAATTTTAAGAAGGTCTCTTACAATATGTAGTAAGGGTAAACAAAATCGATTTGGATGAGGACCAGGTGATGATTTTACGAAGAATTTACCATGTTTTCTTTTAATTTGCAAGAATCTTGGAGTATTTAATCTTTTTAATACTTTCATACCACCGTGGCGAGTCATTTTATCTCATCCTCCTCTTTGAATTTTTTTGGGGCAGTTAATTCTTCTTCACCAAATACATATAAAGCTTTTCTTTCAATCATGTTAGCTCTCCAAGGATCTAGTTTCTTTTCTTTACCAAATTTTGTAATCACTAAATTTGAAATATGAATAGATGGATTAAAGTCAGTACCATCTGCTTTTTCGAATTTGCACTCTTTAATTTTTGCTCTTTGATTTTTAGTTATTTCAAGAACTTCCCCTTCGAAGTCCTTAAATTCCCCTTTACAAACACGAACTTGATCACCGACTCTTAGCGGAAGTTTTTTAATTCCATACTCCTCTCTAAGAAAATCTGCAATTCTGGTTGATATTAAATTTGATCTTTGGTGATTTTTATAATTAAATAATGCTTTCCTTTGTTTTCCGGGCTTTTTTGATGCAACTCTCATAATTTCAACACTTCCTATTAACTTTTATATTATTAGAGAGGATATTGATGCTAACCTAGGAAATAATTCAGCAGCCTCTCTCGCAATTGGACCTCTAATTTCTGTTCCTTTAGGATCTCCTTCTTTACTTATTATTACTCCAGCATTATCCTCAAAACATAAGCGTGTTCCATCTATTCTTTTAAAGATCATCTTTTGTCTTACTATAACTGCTTTCATTATATTTCCACGCATTTCAGGACGACCTTTTTTGATGGTTACTGAACAAACCGAACCTACAGTTGCTTTAGGCAATCGGCTCATCCTTGTTTTCATGTGATCTACATTAATAATCTGGGCAATTTTTGCTCCAGAATTATCTGCAATGAATAATCTAGAACCGTTTTGCAAACCATAGCTTGTCCGAGGTTTAGCCAGCATTTTACGTCCCAACTTTCTTCTTGTTCCCATCTAAATCTCCTCACTTGATATTTTTTCTAATACTATAAATGCTTTCGTCTTGGAAAGTTTTCTGCTTTCGCCTACTCTTATTAAATCTCCTAAATTTATCTCATTTCTTAAGCAATCTGGTAAATGGCATGCAAGGCGTGTGTTACGCCTTTCATACCTTTGATATTTTTTAATAAATTGAACATAATTTCGTCTAATTATAACTGTATTCCGGGATTTTTTGCTCACTACTACACCACTAGTGATTTTACCTCTTATTCTTGTTGTTCCATGAAATGGACAATCCTTATCATCACATTCCTTTGCCTTTGGAGGGGACACTCCTGGAATACCAATATTTCGAATACTCATTTTATGTTTTCATCCACTTTTTCTTTTTTAACCTTCTCAACCTATTTTCAGGAATTCCAATAATTTTTGATCCATCAACTTCCAATAAATCTTCATTTAGCTTTAACCTGAAAATATGATCTTTTTTAATATACTTTTTAACTTTATTTTCTTTTTCGGTTATTAACAAATTATACGTTTCATCTATAACAACACCAATATAAGAGAAACCTCTACTACCTAATTCTGATTTCAGTTTTGCATATATTTGAAATCCTATTAAATCATGATATATTAAGTACTTTGGACTAATCATTCGTTCTCCTTTAACTTTTCTTCGTTTTTAACTGTGAGAATTCTAGCAATTTGTTTTCTCAGAAGTTTAGCCTTTGCAGGATTATCAGCAATACCACCACCAGTCTGTTGACTATATAACATCATCAATTCCTCTCTTAACGTAATCAATGTTCTTTCTCTTTCTCTCTCATCCATTTCTCGAACTTTTTCTGCTGTTATTATTTCTGGCATTACTTTTTCACTTATTCTTTAAATTTTTAATGTTTTATTCTTTACCAGATTCAATCGATACTTCTGAAATATCTTCTTCGTCAACATCATCAAGCAAATCTTTATCTTCTTCAGATAAAGCTGCTTCTTCCTCGACAATTCCATATTCTTCTGCAATTTTCTCTGCTCTGGTTTTCTTTGCTTTTGCTTTTGCTTTTATCTGTGCTTTTGCTAACTCATCTTCATTAATTTTTATATCATCTCCCATCTTTGTGTCAGCTCTCATTACTTTAACAATAATCCCAAGAACACCGCTCTTCTGAATACATTGGGCAACACCTTTATCTACTCCTTCTTCTGCTGGTTGGCCAGATTTTGTCATTGTGCCTGCTCTAAATATTTGACACCTAGCTCTTTGCGAAGTTACTTTTCCAGATATACGAATTTCTACTCCTCGAGCACCCGCATCCATTACTTTCCTCAGTATATAATAACCTGCCCTGCGATAATGTCTACCTCTATCAAGACTATATGCTAATCTCTCAGCCATTATTTGGGAATCTAGGTCTGGATTTGCGACCTCCTCTACCTCAATCTGAGGCATTTCAAGTCCGTAACGCTCCTGTAAAGTGTCAGTAATCTCTTGAATCCTTTTTCCTCCTTTACCAATTACCAAACCAGGGCGCGAGGTTTTTAGTGTTATTCTAACGCCTAAAGGGGTCTTCTGAATTTCAATACCTGCAAATCCGGCACGTACTAACTCAGATCTGAGATATTCATTTATTTGCATTAATTTTATTCCTTGTTCAATAAAATGTTTAGCTAGTGGCATTTTTTATTCTCCTTTCTTTTCTTGTTTTTTACCTAACTTGGAAATTCATATACTACAATTTCAACATGACTTAAGTGCCTATACTTTGGTGTAGATCTTCCATGGGCACGATGGATAAATCGTTTGATGACTCTTCCTCGATGAGCTGCTGCATGGATTATTCTACATGATTCAGTATCTAATCCTTTATACTCTGCGTTCGACTCAGCAGCAGATAACAATTCATAAATTCTAGCAGTTGCTTTTTGGGGATATCTACCCGCATACCATTTAAATTGTTTTAAATCTTTTCGATGTGCTTGCTTTTTTTTATGTCTTCTGAATGGTATTGATTGTTTTAACTGAATAACCTTTTCTAAATATGATTTAGCTTTTTCAAGATTCATACCCTTTATTACAGCGCAAATTTCTCTTGCGTGTTTTGGCTTAATTCTTAAATCTCTTCCAGATGCTTTTGCTAATCTTTCTGCATCATATTTCTGTTCAATAAATGAATAACCCCAGGTAGGCATTATAATCATCTCATTTTATATTAATATTTAACATTACTTTAGGGGAACATATTTACTTGAGCGTGTTGCTCCGATGCCAGGAGAACCATGTTGTACCCTCTTTCTTGTAAGGGCAAATTCGCCTAAATAATGGCCAATCATCTCAGGTCGTATTTCTACAATATCAAAATTTCTTCCGTTGTAAATTCCAACCTTAAGCCCCACAAATTCTGGGAAAATTACCAAATCTCGTATATGTGTTCTCACAATTAAATCTTTACCTCTTTTTTTTGCTCTATACGCTCTTCTTAGCCTTTCAATAACTTTTTTTTGTCTCGGAGGCAGTCCTCTTCTTAAGCTTCTTCTAGCTCTTGCAGGTAATAATTGTAATAACTGATCCATATTCATCTTTTTTAAATCATCTAAAGTATGACCACGATAATGAAAACGTAATCTATCACGCTCTTTTTCGATATCTAAACCTTCTTCCTCTTCTATTTCTTCTTCAACTTCTTCTTCTATTTCCTCAAGAGATTCTTCTTCTTCTATATCTTCTTGATCTTCTTTGTCAAGTTCCTCATTCGGAGCCATTTTTCCACCAATCTATTTGTTCCGTTTAATGTTTATTGTTTATTATTTACTTAATTATTTTGACATGTAAGGTTATTAGTTATCTATTAAATTTTAATTTTATTAAAACAAGAGAACTGAAAAACATAAAATTTAAAAGGTTATAATACAAATTTGATGAAAGTCTATAAGATCTTTAATACACTAATTTTATCGAGGGATTTGGTAGTTATTTTTCAACTTTTGATAATAATTAATAATACCTGTTAGGATTATATACCCTTTCTATGTCCTCTTCGTCAAATTTTCCTTTCCATTTTTCTTTAATTAACACGAAGTTTTCGGGATCAATATTTGGGTTTATCACTGAATGAAACGTATTAATTGAATTTTCGAAATAAGTGCCATTCTCAACAAAATAAAAAACTTTATTACCATTAATAATAACAGGTTTTCCTTCTATAATTTCCCAAGTCTCACTCCTGAGGTGATGAACTTGAATAGAAATTCCCATCTCTGGTTTAATATATATTAAGTTATAATCGGGATATGTGAATTTTATACTGTACCACTTTGGCAGCACATCAATAAAACCATCAGGAATATTATATACTGTTTTAAATATTTCTGGGTCAAAATCTACTTTTTTAGAATATTCATATTTATATGGATTGTAAATTATATCATGAATAGAACTATCCTGGCTATATTTAATTTGAATTTTCTTCTTACCATCATTTATTATCATATAATATTTATTGGGAGCAATAATCAAATCTTTAGTAGATAATTTATTGGTAATAAAAGAAGTTCCATTTATGAGGAATATATCATCAAGCTCATTATTATTAATGGAAATTATTAATTCGTTTGAACCATTTTTCCTTAGAAAAGTCCCTCTTTTAGGAGGCAAATATTCATGCATCATAGAAAAATACCTCTAATTAAATAATTTATTATATTCTTTATATTTTTCTTCAATTTCATGGAGATAAGGTATTGATGCTTGCGCTCCTCTGCGAGTTACAGCTATAGAAGCTGCCGAAGTAGCATATTTAACACTTGTTATTAAATCTTCTCCTTGATTTAATTTGCTAGCTAAAACTCCATTAAAACAATCACCTGCTCCAACTGTATCAATAGCATGAACTTTTATTGCAGGAATTTTAATAGTTTTATCTAATTCAGATTGGTATATTAATGATCCTTTATTTCCTAAAGTAGTAATCACGTCTTTGACTCCTAAACGAGTAAGATCCTTTGAAATTTTAATCATCTCCTTATATCCTCTAATTTTTAATTCCTTAAATCCCAATAATGAATACAATCGAATTAATTCTCCCTCATTTGGGATGATAATATCAACATTTTTTAAAATATCAACTGGAATTAGTTTTAAAGGAGCAGGATTAAGAATTTTGATTACATTTCCTTTGGAAGCAATAGAGAAAATTTTATTGATAGTCTCAATTGAAATTTCCATCTGTACTAGTAATGAATTTGCATTTTTAATTAAATCTGCATGCTTTTCAATATCCTTAGGCTTCAATTTAACATTTGCTCCAGGAGCGACATTTATAATGTTTTCACCATTTTTATCAATCATTATAAAAGCAATTCCACTTGGTTCATTTGGATCCCTAATTATATAGTCTATATTAATACCCTCATTTCTTAATTGTGAGATCATTTGATCACCAAAAGCATCTCTCCCAATTTTCGCGATAAAAAATGTGTCTGAACCGGAACGTACGGATGCAACTGATTGATTAGCTCCCTTTCCTCCTAAAAATTGCTTAAATATTCCGCCTGTAACAGTTTCACCTGGTTTTGGTAGCCTTTCTGAATAAATATTTAAGTCCATATTACTCGAACCGATAATAATGACATAATTTTTTACGTTGATCATAATCCTACATCTATTTTTTTAGATGTTATTTACTAATTGTGGATCATCACCATTAAAATCATTTGTATCCTATCGAATGGTTTTAATTTAATATTATTTTAAAAAATAATATTAACAATAACTAAGTTGCTTATTATAATAAGAAACTAATTGTATACTAAAAAGTGAAAAATAATGGCAAAAGATAAAATTATTGGTGCTATTGTAGCAATTTTAGGAATTTTAATTGCTATTATCTATACAATGGGGTCCCTCGTTGATCTCATATTTGATAAATTGCTTAACAATCCAAACTGGGATCTAGCTTTTCGATTCTTTGGTGTTGATTGGCTAGATTATGAAGCATTCGTTGTTTTACCAATGTGGTTGATTGTAATATTAATTTGTATTATCGCTATATGGATAGGGTATAGTATGCTCACCACTCCTGCACCTGTTCCACTCGAAGAGTTGGAAGAAGAACTAGCTGCCGAGGAAGAAGAATCTTCAGAAGGTTAGAGAGAACAACTAAAAATTCTTTATTTTTTTTATATTACTTTTATTTGTAATTTTGCCATATCCATATTTAAATTTTTCAATAGTGAATCAAAAAGATAATTACTTTTTATCAAGAATAAAAGCATAAATATATCCATCATCATGGCAAGTTATTAATATCTTTGAATCAGTATCAAAGCCAAAACCATTTAAACAAGAAGGATTATTAATTTGAGCTAATAATTTACCATTGACTTCATCTAATAGCATTAAATAACCACGTGTTGTTCCAATCACGATGCACTTGTTTTCAAACGTTTTAATATAGCTGAGAATTTCAGTATTTACATTTTTATACTCCCACTTTACACCAAAATTCTCATTGAAGCACATTACTTTTGAAGTGAATTTTATATCTTTAATTGGGGTTGATTTATCTAAAAATTCAAAAGAATAGGAACTTACTAATAAACTATTAAGTCGTTGTGGAGGAAATGATAGGCATTTCCAAATAATATCATCTGTTTCGATTGTTTTAATTTCTTCTTTTTCTTCTTTATCAATAATATGTACTTTTTTATCATCTCCTCCACATACAATATAATCATGTTGATATGAATGCATATATGATAAACACCTAACTTTATCAGAAAATCGTTTAAACCAGAGTAGTTCTCCACATTTATTATCAAAACTTCTTATTGTGCCATCATTACTACAAGCAATGATTTCAATCTTATCGGAATCTACTGAGTTTTTCCATATTAGCGCATCACCAATGCCTTCTTCAAAAATTTGTCCCCATATTAAAGAACCATCTAATGGGTTTAGGATTCTTAGGCTCTTATCAAGAGAATAGGAGATAATTTCATTACTTCCGTTATTATTAAGATCATCTACTAAAATTCCCCCAATTGAGGATCCAAATCTATGGGTCCAATAAGGTTCTAACTCAAATTCATTATTATATTTAAATGCTCTTAAAAGTCCATCCATTCCACCTAGAAGTAATTCTTCTTTACCATCATTATCTATATCATATAATAGTGCTTTCCAAATTGGCGTATTTTGTGTTATCTCATCTTTAAACAATAGTTTCCCATTTAATGAGAATATTAGGATTTTTCCAGATTTAGTATATGTAATAATTTGTTTTTTGCTACTTTCGGTTAGAGTTCCTAGAACTACTCCTAGTAATTGTTCATTCGTGTTAAAATCCCAACCTTTTTCAATTTTCAAAATGCTTCAATTAATCTGAATAATATTTTACATAAAATTTCAATTTTTTATAATAAATTCTATAAGCAGCAACATTATAAAATAATAGCATTTATTTACTTCCAAAACCTAACTATATTCTAAAAATAAAATTTACGATATAAAAATGTCAGAAGATAGAAATATTGATATTTTCTCAGTATTAATACTAATACTTAGTATCATTGCCATTGTTTTGGTAGCAATTGGTCCTTTCGCTGGATTCTATTATGGAGGATATGGAGATAGATATTCCTGTTTAGGGTGTGAATATTGGACGACAGGTGATTTAATCGCACAAATTTTCATTCTGATCCTATTTATAATTCAGGTGGTGATTGCATTGAATGATTTACTTCCAAAGAAATTTATATCAATCGATTTAACTAAATATAGTTTATATATAGCAATAACAACATTTGCTTTGGCAATTATTGGCCTTATATCTTTTGGAGTTGTACACATAGGAGATGAATGGTGGCCCGAATTAGGTTTTTATGGAAGTGTGGTTGGTGGCTTTCTCAATACAATTTTGTTTTTCTTAAAACAAAAAAATATATAATTTCTTTTTTTTAATCCTGCAAATTAAGTTTCAAACTAAATCTTCAGAAGAATATTTCTAAAATAAAAACGAAATTTAAATTTTTTATATTATTCTCATAATTACTGATATATACTTTTATGAAACAAAAATAAAAAATCACTAACAAAAAGGTTTTAAATATGAGTTTCGGGATTGAAATTGATAATGACGCTTGTACCGGATGTGGAACATGCTATGAAGTTTGTCCAAGTGAATGTTTTGGAGAACCTGAAGGCGGTAAAGTTAATATAATTGAGGAAAATAGAGAAGATTGTGTAGGATGTAGAGCTTGTGAAACACAATGCCCTGAAGAAGCTATTACAATTACGGAAGATTAAATTAAGTTGAAATGAAAAACTAGAAACTAAGGATTTTAATAATACTTTTTTTTATTTTTTATCTTTTAATTATTCATTCAAAATTTTGACATTTTTTAGTGGTATCCATCCAGTTTTATTATTTTCATCAATTACCCAAATCCAACCATATGATTCTTTTTCAATAGTTAGGATTTGCCCAGCAGATACTGTTAATTCTATGGAATTATAATCTTGGATAAATTTAGCTCGAGTTTCTTTAAGTTCTATATGATCCATTGGAACCCACCTTCCTTCGCCATCATTCTTAACGCACCAAATCCAGCCAGACCATTCAAATTCTTTATTTTCAATTCTCAATATTTCACCCTTATTCACTATAAAAGGATCTGGATAAGCGGATTTATAATCTTCTACAACTTTACAGGCTTTTTTTTTCATGATCTATATAATAATATTCAGTATAAAATAAAAGGTAGTAAAAAGAGTATTTTAAAAATAAGTTCGTGAAACCCCCCTTTCACGATTATTCATACATACTTAAACATTATTCTGATATATGTGTATGTAATATCATAAAAGTAAATTAAAAGGTTAAAGGAACATAATAGTTTAAAGGAAAAAAAGGATAAGAAATAAAATGTGGAATTACCATAATAAAATTTTATTACAATTTTTGCACGTACCTTCATTTATCTGCATATTTAAACACGTTTCATGATATGGTATTTTACAGGCATTACACATATAAATTTTGCCAGTATATTCCCCAAAGTCATATCCACAATAACCACATGTACTAGCAAATGAAAATTCGTTGCTATTTGCATTTACATCTACGATTTGTGCAGTTCCTGTTAATCCACTTACTGCGTCCGAAGGATTTAAAAAATTATTTTGTTGACTTGGTGTTACATATTGCTGCTGAGGTTGTTGGGCTTGTTCCCAATTAGATACATATCCAGGCGTAGGGGTCTTTGAAATACCTGTCTTTTGAGAAACTTTTTCGTCTAAAATATTAGTAAGTATTAGTGCTGAAGCATATTTTCCTTTAACACCTCCTTTTTGTAAATGAGTATGGGAGATCATATGAATTACTCTACCACCAGCTTTCCCATAATCAAAATACACAAAAACAGGAGATTCTCCCCACTTTCGTAGGATTTCTTGCGATGATATTAAAATATGAACCGCTGGATTCAATATACTAATGGGAAAACTCTTAGTCTCCAACCACCATCGAAATTCTGTTTTTTTAGTATTTTTTGAGGCTCCTTTTTGCCATTTATTCTGTTGGATTTCAGTTAAGACGCCATCCAAAAATGGATGGTTTGGCTCCATAATTTGGCAAGCAACAACGGCATCAGCAGTCTTTTTTCCATTCCAGCGAATATATCCTGGAAAAATTACTTCAACCATAGTTTTTATTGCCCAATCTGTGGTAATTAACCAGCCTCCATGTGATGATACATACTCTTTAATTTTTGGATAAGCTGCATGTGGTACTCCATCAGCTGGGCATCCAATCAACACAACATCATAATCTTTAAGGTTATATTTCATGATTTGTTTTGGTTTTATTGTCTCATGAGCTGCGGCATACATATGTTCAATAATTTTTTTAGGTTTTTCATATCGTCCTTCAACAGCCAAAATTTTACCATGTTCTTCAACTGCTTTTACAACATCCTTTTTGTTTAGAGCTTCCATTTTACGTTGCTTAACTTCAGAATATAAATCTTTCCAGCTACTCATTTAAAAATCTCTCACGTTAAGATTATAAGAAAATTAATATTATTCTTATAAGTAATAAAAAATAATACATATTTATATTTTCATTGAAAGCGATTATGATGGAAGATTTAAAAGAATTGGGTAAACCTTTAGAATTTTGGGAATATTTTTTCGAAATATCAAAAATTCCTCGATGCTCTGGAAATGAGGATCAAATGAGAGTTTTTATTCAAAAAGAAGCAGAAAAAATGGGTTTTATAACTAGGACAGATCGAGTTAACAACATAGTAATTAAAATTCCTTCAAAAGTAAAAAGTAAGGAGTCAGGAGTTATTTTGCAAAGCCACATGGATATGGTTTGCGAAAAGAATGATGATGTTAAGCACGACTTTTCGAAAGATCCGCTAGATTTGAATTTAATTGAAATTAATAATGAAAAGTGGATAACCGCAAATGGTACTACTTTAGGAGCGGATAATGCTGTTGGAATGGCTTACCAACTAGCGATTATGAAAAAAATCTATAAAGGAGAGTTAGATCTAGGCCCTATTTCATTAGACCTTTTATTTACTGTAGATGAAGAGAGAGGTCTAACTGGTGCAAGTCAAATTGATAAAAATATGATAAGTGGCTCCTATATGATAAATCTTGATTCAGAGGAAGAAAATAGATTTACTATTGGTGCTGCAGGAGGAAGAGTTTTTGAAGTTATTGTAAAAAACGGAAGACAATCTGTAGATAATGAAAAAAAAGTATTTCCAATGAAACTTTCAGTTATAGGACTGGTTGGTGGGCATTCTGGGGGGGATATTAATAAAGGTAGAGCGAATGCACTAAAAATAATTTCTCAAATTTTATGGAAATTAAAAAGAAAATATGATATTTATATAAATTCCTTAAATGGGGGTAATTTGGATAATGCTATTCCAAGAGAAGTCGAAGCTATATTTTTTATTGAAGAGAATGATCTTTCTGAGATAATTAATTTTATTAATGACAATTCTCCGCATATTAAGATGTTATATAATGGAATTGAATCGAATATGGAAATTTCAATTCAGAAATTGGAAAATTTTAATGAATCTTCAATAATTTCTAGAGATTTACAGAATAAATTAATAGACTTATTATTTTCAATGCCAAACGGCCCAATTTCGATACACCCTATAACTAAAGAATTGGTACATACTTCTACTAACTTTGCTTCAATAAAAACTGAAAAAAATTCTATAAATTTTGTAATAAGCCAAAGGAGTTTAACTCAATATGATTTAGACTTAATATATGAAAAATTTTTAACATTGTTCGAAATATCTGGTTTGGATTTAAATGTAAATATCAAATATGAATATCCAAGTTGGCCTCCAAATTTCAATTCAAAAATTTCAAAGCTTTCTAATAAGATATATAAAGAACTATTCGATAATGAAGTTATAATTCAAGCAATTCATGCAGGTTTAGAATGTGCCTATTTTAATTATCATTATTCAAATATGGAGATAATTTCGATCGGACCAGATATTATTGATGTTCATTCACCAGATGAACGTTTAAAAATAAACAGTGTAGAAAAAATTTGGAATTTCTTGATAGCATTATTAAAGAAATTAGTATAGATATTCTGAAAAGAAGAAGAATAATTAAAAAGTTTTTAATTTAAAGAAGATTAATTAATTTTAGAAAAAACACAAATACAAACCATGCAAAAACGAAAAACTGCTAAAGAAGATATCAGTGGTTCAGAAACAATTTTTGAAAAAATAAAAGGTAAGACCCCTTGGGTCTTTGGAAATTCATTGAGGAAACCGAAAATAGCCTATCCGCAAATAAAACTTCCTAAAATGGATATGCCTTTACCAGGTAAGTCTTTAGTGGTTATAGGAATTTATATTATCCTATTCCTACTTCAGATGGGAATAGTATATATTATTTATAGAGACCCTGTAGCAATAGGAGCGGATCAACAAGGTAATGCTATTCTTTTATATCCTGATCTTAACGAAGCTTTTATAATTGAGAGTATAGTAGCTTCAATTTTCATTTTTCTTTGTTCTATAGGGTTTTTATTAGTCTATCAAGCATCCAAATATGTATATAATAAAAAAACCGCCGTAAAAATTTTAGTAATAGGAATAATTTTAGTTATTTCAGCTTTTGTTGCATTGCAAGCAATAATAACAATAAAACTTGGCGAAAAATTATTTAATGTTTAATTTTTTATTAGAAAAAACTTACTTATATTTGTGATACACAGAAATTCAGTATATTAATTTCAGTCAATTTGAGTTAAACCTTGAGCGATAAATATAAAATAATAAAAAAAAAGAATAAATTATGTGTGTTTAATCTAAAATTTAAAAATGATTTATTTCAGTGTTTCAATGAAAGCCTTATAAGCGGCTTCATCTAATAAATTTCCTTTCTCTGCATCCCAATTTGAAGGCTTAACCTTAAATAACCAAGCAGAGAGAGCATCTTCATTGATTTTTTCAGGCTCATCCATTAAATCAGCATTAACTTCAGTAACATTACCTGAAACTGGGCTATAAATATCTCCAACAGCTTTACTTGATTCAACAGTACAATCCAATGGATCGGTACTTGGCTCATCCCCATCCATCTTAACTTGATCTATGGTAGCCCCTTCAAGAGCTTCAACATCTACAAAAGAAATTTCACCTAATTGTTCAGCAGCAAAGGGAGTAATTCCAACCTCTCCAGTTTCATCATTAAACCATTGGTGGGTTTTAGTAAACCAAATTGTCATACTATATCAAACTCCTTATTAATAATTTTATGAATTATAATTATATTGAATTAAATTATATGATAAAATTAATTATATCAAAAATATAAAATTTTTTTATTAGGTATAATCTTAAAATTGAATTCATTAAAATGACAGCTTCCTTTAAAGATAGGATTAACTTTTATGAAGAATTCAAACAATTTTATTCTGAAATAATAAAAGAATTCAAGTTCAATCGCCATAGTGATAATGAAGCAAGAAATTTTTTACACGAAATTATATTAAAAAAATCTAAAGAATGGAATCTTGAAAAAGTTCTTTATTCTCTTAATAATCTTATTAACAGCAAAAAAATAATTTTAGTTTATGGTTGTGGTCCTTCTTTAGAAGAAACAATAGATTATATTCTTAATACTAAAGGAAAGCAAGTTTTTAATAATTTTCTTAATTTTCCTGCAGATGGAGCATCTAGATTATTAAGAGAAAATGAAATAACGGTTGATGCTGTTTTTACGGATTTAGATGGAATAACAGATACGGAATTTTATTACTCAAAATTTGTAGTCGTTCATGCTCATGGAGATAATTTAGATAAATTACAGGATTTTGAAAAACATATTATTAAATTTGATAACCTAATATGTACTACTCAAGTAGAACCTCTTGAAAATATTTTAAATCATGGTGGTTTTACTGATGGAGATCGAATTCTATTTTTTTTAAAATCTCTAGTATCTCCAGATCATAAAATATTTTTAATAGGAATGGATTTTGACGAAATAATTGGAAAATATAGCAAAGTTGGTAAATTTAGGAATTTTAAAGCTTCAAAAATTAAAAAAATGAAATTAAACTACGCAAAGAAGCTAATAGAATGGATTCAAAATAGGATTAAATGTCCAATTTATTATGTAAATTCCACAACTAAATCTAAAAACCTTCTAAATATTTCATTAAATGGTTTTAAGAAATCAGTTTTAGATGAATATTAATTAGAGTTTATAATCTTGAATTCCTTCAGAAGTTATTTTATATAATGCTTTTTTTTCGGGAAGGATAAAAGAATTAACTAAATGGGCATGTCCAGTTGAATCTTCTTTAATGCTTAAATATAAGAACTCTGAAAAGAAATGGCTAAGATATTGAATTCCTACGGGAGTGTGATTAATTATAGAGTTATTAACAAAATTGGGAGTAATTTGAGCTGTTGCTATAGTTATTAACTTGTATTTATTAGTAAGATTATTAAAGTATTCTAAGATTTTTATAAAAGTTGTTTTAGCTTTTAAATAGCTGATATTTGAATCAGCTTGTTCAAGTCGATAATAATTATTAATTGAATCTATCAAAATCACTTTAAAATTTTTATGTTTTATTAAGTTTTTAATATTTTTCAAATTTAAGAGTAACATGGAATTACTCATGATCTTTGATACTAAAATACTTTTTAATACCTTAGTTGAATTAAGTTTTTGAGTATCTGCCAGTTCCTTAATTCTCTCAGGTCGAAAGGTATTTTCAGTATCTATAAAAATAGAATTAGAAAATTTTTTATATGCTTCAACGCATAATTGGTGACATAATTGAGTTTTCCCGGTACTATTTTCACCAAATATTAAATATTTTTTTCCTGAATAAAATCCACCATTCAAGATTTCAGTTAAATGTTTTGACCCTGAACAGGATATGTTGGATTGCTTTAAATCTTTACCTTGTTCATTAATTATAGCATTAGCATCGACGTGTTGATTTGTTTTATTAAGAAATTTGGAAATGTCAATACTCATCTTTTGTCTATAAATTTAATTTTTAAAAATTTAATTATTATGAAGAATTTAATCAATAAAACCTTAATAAGTAATACTTAAAAAAAAAAATCAAAAAATTAATTTTAAAATAAACATAAAATATATTGCTAAACTAAATAATCAATATTAAACATGGCAAAGAAAAAAAAAGAAGTTTGTCCTTATTGTGGTAATAGCTTTGCATATTTATCTCGCCATAAATGTAAAGTAAAGGAGAGATTAGTGAGCCCTGAAGACTCTGATAAGTCCGAGGTTGAAAGAAGAATAGAAAGAATAGAAGAAAGGAAAAAACATTTTACTAGGAATCTTAAAAAAGAAGAAAGAATTGTTCTTGACATTATAAATAAAAGAGGAAATTTATATTTTGATGATCTACTGAAATATACGAATAAAAATCGCAATGAATTGGACGATATTTTAGATATTTTATCTTTACAATCAAAAATTAAGGTAAGAAGAGAATTAGTTGATGCATCTTGGACAAAATTCATATCTGCTATTGAAGAAATTGAGTTAAAGGTAAAAGATGTAAAAATTGATGAAAGTAAAAAAGATTTTATTTTAGATATTTTTTCATATCAACCGTGTTTAATTTGTCCATTCATCACTAGGTGTAGTGAAACTAATAATGATCGATTCAATCCCAAAGTTTGTCCCTGGCTCACTGATTGGATTTACTCCTTATTAAAAGGAAAGGTTTATAAAGTGAATTTTGAGGAGATTCAATCAGAGACTTTAGAATAATTACCTCTTTTTTAATGCGATAAAATAAATTTCATTGCTTTTTTTATATGAAGATTTTGGTTTAAAACTTTTAATATTAATGAATTTTTTTTTTAAAAACTTATAAAATTCTTCATAATCTTTTCCTTGAAAGAGTTTAATAACAAAATTTCCTTTATATTTCAAAAATTTTGTTAATTTTAATATCTCATAGCATAATTTTATTTGTCTTGCTTGATCACTAAACTTAATCCCAGACTTATTTATACTTGCATCAGAGATTATTAAATCTAACTTCTCTCCATTAAAATATTCATTTATTTTATTTCTTAATTCTTTATTTGTGAGATCCATTCTAATAATTTCTACCTCCTCAATTGGAGTTAGCTTCTTAAAATCAACTCCCATAATTTTATAATGGGTTCTAGAGTAATGATCATCATGATATTTTTCTAAATTTTCAATGGCATATTCTTTAGCAACCTGTAACCAAGAACCAGGGGCACTACCTAAATCAAGAATATAAAATGCTCTTTTGAAGATATTAAATCTTTTTTGTATTTCAATAAGCTTAAACGCGGAACGTGCTCTATATCCCTTTTGTTTAGCTTTTCTATAATGAGATTCTTTTCTATGATTTACTGGATATTTAGTCACATTCGACAACTCTTATTTCTGTAATTCAATTATTATTTTTTGTAACTCATCTATTCCAATATTTGTTTTTATTGATAAAAAATCAAAATGAGTTCTTGAAGCTTGACCACCTCTTCTTTTTATTTGTTCAATTATTAATTCAATTTTAGGTATTTGGGATAGTTTCAACCTTTCACATAAGAGATGTATATCATAGTAAGTAATAGGCATATCAATTTCATTTGATATCAAGCTTAGAATTTTATTAATTTTTTTCTTAGTATAATGATTCGAGTTTGAATTTTGAAAAAGAACTCGCTTAATAAATGCTTTATCATGGATTTTTTCAATCCAAAGAGGTCCAGCATATTCGGTTATTTTACCTTCCTTACAAGAGGGGCATTGATGAGGAATTTTTACAACATTGTTTTTATATACAGAACGGTGCCCACAATTATTACAATGTATGATATATCCATAATTAGAGAAGTTTGTATAAATCTTATCTTTATTCTTATAAGTATGGGCAAAAATTTTTATGAAATGACCAGAATAAAACGTTATTAATGGACTTATGCCAAGATTATTTATATTAGCTATTTTTGATATGAAATGAAGTAAAATTCTTGCACCAGTTTCTTTACAATATTCATTATGAAGAGGTTTGGACATATATTTTTTAAAACATGCTTTCTTTCTGACACCAAATAGAACGGCTGTATCAGTTGCAGTTATACTTAATAATCCATTTTCTTTTTGAATTAATTTCAACGCTGCATCAACAAAATGAGAAGGGGTACCGAATGGATCGATTATAATTACATTCGGACGCTTAAATCGTATTTTTAAATTTAATTTAATTTGTTGGGCTAGTTTTAAACATAAAAAATTTGAATCTTTATTAGTTAATTCTACATGAGTGGGTTTAATCTTATTTAATTCTAAATTTTTTTTTATAAGGCTTATTGCTAAAGGATTTATATCATTTATATAAATTTTTTCGATATTTTTACATTCTTGGAGCAATCTTATGGCCCCTATTCCTGATGCTGCCATAGAATCCACTATTATTAAAGATTCTGGATTAAATAATTCATTATATGCAATAATAGAAGAATTAGTTATATCACGATTTATTTCCATCTTTTTATTATAAAAAACATCCATAGATTTTGATGGAATTTTATCTTTATCTGAATCATATATATAAAAATCAACAGAACTTTCTTTTTGTAGTAAATATTTTTTATTTTCTTGAATGTTCTTGTTTCTTCTCATAATTATAATTTTTATTTAATTTACAGAGCAAAATATATTTGTTTAAATATATAAAAATTTTAAAGCGTAAAATATAGATCTACTGCTTTTTTACTTCCTAAAATTCCACCATACGTAAGAGAATGAATTTTTTGAACATTATTTCTCATTAAAGGTTCAAAGTCTTCTATATGTTTTATTTTTTCTTTTTTATCTAAATATTCTAAAGCTATAAATTCTCCTTCAAGAGATTTTGTAATGAAAGCCAATGGTAGCCATTCATAATAAATCCTTAATTTTGGATTTGGAGACGGAAAATATGCATATACACCACCATAATTAATGATTGCATGAAAGTCTCCCACAAAACTACCACTATAACGATCTTTGAATCGCTTATTCATCAATAACTTCTCATAATTTTTGTATTTATCAATCCACTGTGTATTATCTCCTCCAATACACCTAATATTTCCCTCTTCTTTGTTGGGCATAATTTTTAATTCTTGAAACACATAATGATAGAAAGTCATACTATAAGGTGAAGTATCTAAAATGAATTCAGCAACTTTACCATTAATAGCTAAAACAAGATTTGTAAAGATTCCATAGAGTACATAAAATCCACATATTATTTTCCCCGATTCATTATAAATTCCTATTATAGTGCCAACTGTTCTATTGACAGCAACATTAGAAGAGCCATCAACAGGATCAATTGTAATTCCAAAAATTCCATCACCTAACACAGGTTCTGACTCCTCAGATGCGATAAAAGAAAAACCTACTTTTCCTTCATTTAAAGCTTGTAAGATTATACTATGAGTTAAAATATCTTCATGAATTTGTGTTTCTTCAAAAATGTTTTTGGAATCATAAGTTGGTTTTTTAATATTCATTCTGTGTTCTATCTCACGAGAGGTTATTCCTCTTTCTAATAACCCTCGAATAGGAATCGTGGCTTCAGCAATAGTTTCAATAATTTCAATTATTTCTCCTTTATTTGGGAAAGCGTGAGGAATATATGTCTCTAACCATCTAGATAGCTTTATTTTCTCACTTTTAGCATTCATATGTAAATTTATTTCCTTAATTATATTTTAAATTCTTCAATTATATTAATGAAAAATTATAGATAATTCTTTATACATGCTCAACATTATAATAAGAATTAATCCAACTAAAAAGCTTTTAATAAAAACTTCTATTCTATTGTAAATTATTTTATGGTTTAAATAAATCCATCTTGTGTGAGAGTCGATAAAGATGCAATTGCTTTTTTATTATTCTTCTTTTTAAAAACAAATCTCCGACAGTTTAATTCGTTTGTTCGTAAAATTTTGAGCGAGCTGTCAATCCAATAATCCATAACCTTACCACCGCTTTGAACTTCAATTAACTGCCCATTTTGATTAATATTAGTTTGAGTATTTACAACTATAATATTAATGCTATATTTCTTATTTAAAAAAAATAAATTTGCTAAAATCTGATTTAACTTATAATTCAATAAAAAATTTTTCTCTTTGCTTTCTCTATTGAGCTCCAATCGGTATAAATCAGTTATAGAATCAATAATTATTAATTCTATAACGGTATTAAGTTTTTTATAAGTATCTAGTAATATAAATTCCAAATTGAAGACTAAGTAATATAGATCTTCAAAATTTAAAGATTTTATAAAAATTATTTTATCTAAGGGATTTCTTACTGATTTTTGGATAGAGTTATTTATTTTTTCAAGAGGAAAATTAGGTTTTGTATAAATATAAATTATTTTATTTTTACCTGATACATAACTTATAGCTTTTTGTAGTGAAAATGTGGTTTTTCCAACTCCAAAATCACCCCATACAGAAAGAATTCCCTTAATCGGAAAAATATAGTCGAATAACTCGTTGAAGGGTTTTATTAAATAATCCATTATTGTAAATTTTTAAATCAATTGTTAATTTATATAATTAATTTGAGAAAATTACCTTTATATATATTCACAGAAAATTTGAATTTTTTTTTTAGATTAAATAAGGCATTAAAAGAAAAAAAAATCCAATTTAAAGTTTTGAATATAGAAAAGAAGTTACCATACACTCCCTCATTAATCCTTACTACAAGTAAAGAGCTTAATAAATTAGAAAGAATAAACAATAAAGCTATAATTTTGGCTTATTCAGATACTGAAAAGTTTGAAAATTATTTTTTAGAAGTGCTATCTTCTTATAGAGTTGGATATAAAGAGATTTATTCCTCTCTTACATTTTCAATTGATCCTGGTAAAAAAATAGGTTTAATGATTTTTCTAGATGATTTTTTTTTAGATTCTTATTGTTGTTTCAAAGAGTTAGACCTTATACATATTTTAGAAGAATATGTAGCATATTTTAGGAGTAAAAATGAAAATTTATGGTTAAACTTCAAATTTGGGATAGGTGTTATTTCAGTAACTCATAATTTAGTGAAACTTATATTTAGCAAATATAAAGACAGATTTATAAGAATTTTTTTAATTGATGAATATAAATCATCAAAAATAAAAATTTATAGTAAAAGAGAGACAAAATTCTCTAAAGATGAGATAGCCGCATTGATTATATCTTTGCGAGAAGGGATAGAAGTAAACCTCGTTAATTATGAAAGTTTCTTTAATCAAATTAAGACAAAAAGATTAAAGGTTGATAGATGGAAGGATTTTAAATTCGAAAAAAATAATGAATATAATCTTTCATTAGAAGCTTTAGCAAAAAGGGTACTAAATGGAGAATTATCCTTAATGGAATCAACAAAGATTATTCATGAATATTCTGCTTATCTTTCGAAAAAGAAATATTAATTAATAAGTTTTTATTTGTCTTTTTAAACATAAGAATAAAACTTAGTTACCATTTATTTGTTAGAATTTAAACTAATTAGTTAGTTTTAGAATGAAGAGATTTAAAACGATTGATGCACTTCGGGGAATAAGCATAATTTGGATGATTATTGGTCATTTGACCGAGTGGTGGATATTAAATGAAGAACTTTGGTTTTTCAATATACTTCGTTCAATAGGAGACCCATTAGGCTCAGGAGCATTTTTATTTATTGCTGGAGTAAGCACTGCGTTATCCTATAAAAAAAAGATTCAGGATATAGAAATAAATAAAACAAGTAGCATGAAATTATATAGGAGAGAGTTTTTGCTTCGTACATCCATTATATTTATAATTGCTTTGATATATAATGCTCTTATTTCTATAAAATTGAATAATCCTGCAGATATTTGGACTTGGTTTATTTTATTAACAGTTTCTGTGTCATTATTTTTAGGTTGGCCCTTATTAAAAACCAGTAAACGCTTCAGAATATATTTAGGTTTAATTTTATGGGTCATTAATCTATTTTTAATGAATTATCTATCAAACTTTAGTGGACAAATGAATTTTCTTGGCATCCTTAATCATCTCCTATATAATAGATTAGGATTAGATCCTATTTTATCATTCTTCACATTTTTTATAATTGGCACAGTTGTTGGAGATATAATTTTTGAAATTTATTTAATTGAGGATCGAAACGAGAGAAGCTTTATTTTAAGGAAAAAATTACTGATTCCAGGATTAATATTTGGTATAATTTTGATAATTTTTGGGATATTTTTTCAATTTCCTAATTTCTTACAACATCGAACATTTTCTTGGTTAGTTTATTCATTAGGCATTGAATTAATATTAATATCTTCTCTGATTTTTATTGAGGAAATTGAGGTTTTTCGTTTTAAGAAAAACTATAAATTCCTTTATTATTTCTCATACTATTCTCTTTCCATTTATCTACTTCATAATGTATTGTTTTTTATTTTTCAAAACAGCTTAAAATATATATATCTCTTGATGTATATTTCAATCACTCTCTTTTTAATTGGCATTTTACTGAGAATTATTCATATTAAGATCGGCCCTCATTTTTCGATAAAGATGCAGATTGGAAGATTAAGTAGAGCGCTAGCAAAGAGATTATAAAGATTTTAAATAAAAACCTTAAAAAACAAGGAATAATCTTAAAATTTAGGATTTAGATATCAATGAAATTGATTTATGAAAGAACGTATTGATATTATTTTAGTTAAAAAACGATTAGTAGAGAGTAGAGTAAAAGCCCAGTGGTTAATAAAAAACGGTTTTGTATTAATAAATGGAGTTGTACTAAAAAAACCGGGAAAAAAGGTAGATAATAAGGCTAATATTACATTGAAAAAGGAATTTCCCTATGTAGGGCGTGGTGGGTTAAAATTAGAAGCAGCGCTAAATAAATTTGCAGTAATGGTGAAAAATAAGGTATGCACTGATATTGGAGCTTCTATTGGGGGATTTACCGATTGTCTCATAAAAAATAAAGCATTAAAAGTCTATACTATAGATACAGCAAAACATATTCTTCATCCATCATTAACGAGTAAACATAATAAAGTTATCAAGTTATTAGGAGTTGATGCGCGATCATTAATCGAATTGGATGAAATGATTGATATTGTAACCATAGATATTACGTTTGCTCCATTAAAAAAAATTCTACCAAATGTTAAGAATTATTTAAAAAGAGATGGAGACATTATTGTTTTAGTTAAACCACTTTTTGAGACAAATTTTTATGATAAAAAATTTTTAAAAAAAATCACAAATTTTCAGAGACTTAAAAAAATTTTACATGATTTTTTATACTGGAGTTCTGAAAATGGTTTTTTTCCTTATGGGATAACACAATCTCCAATTTTGGGTAAGGGGGGGTCAGTTGAATTTTTAATTCATTTGAGAATAGATAAAGAACGGAAACAATTCAAAATTTTTGAGGAAATTGAAAAAGTTATCGATAATATTAATATCAGAGAGTTTTAATAGATTGATAACTCCTAAATAATTTTCCCCAATCTGTTTGCATAAATTTTTTAATCCTACTTTTTCCTATTGTTGGATACCAGAACATATCATGGAATATCATAGATGCCATGATAGGTCCCATAAAAAAAAGATCATTCTTAAACAATGGATACATGAATTGCAATGGGCCTTTTCTAACCATCTGATCACCCCAAATCACTAAGCTTCTCTTTACATTGAAGTTCCAATTGACATTTGAAACATCTTCACCTATTAATTCAATTTGATCGAAATCGCCACATCCTAATCCCATATCATGAGCTAATTTTATAGCAGGTAATTTCAATGGATCAAAACCCATCATTTTAGAAACAATTGTATCTACAGCGACTTGATCATATCCAGCGAGTATAGTGTTCTTAATTTTTGGTATCATAGTCCTTGGTCCTGCTCCATCTCCGCAAACAGTACCATCAACTATAGACATAATATTTGGGTGTATTTGCTTTTGGATTATTAGTAAATCAACAAGGACTTCACTCATATATTGATGGGAAAAATGCCTTCTTTTTGTTAGTAATCCACCAAAAGCATTCTTCATAGCACAGGTAATTCCCCCATGTTTCATTTCACTTTTAGTATGTTCTAATGATCCCCCCACAGCACCAGTATGTCCATGAGTTTTCATCGTTGGAAGATGAATAATAGATTTCCCGACATAAAATTCTGGTATTTTAAATCCTTCAGGAAATATTTTGGAATCTAATGCAAGTAATTTCTGGTTCTTTAAACTCAAAAATTTAGGTCTCAGTGATTCATAAGGGATAAAAGGAATACGCGTTAGGGGTACAAACCATGCATTATACTTCCTTATGATTGGCCACCAATGATTCCCTTTTAAGCCTTTTTCAATATTTGTAACCACAGTTCTATTTTCTGCTGTAAATAATTTTTTAGGATCATAACCACCATCTATCATAGTTTTCAAAACACCCTCTACTTGCCAAGGAGGACTTGAACATGCAGGAAAAAATTTTGACCAACTTAAATTAAGCTTAATGATAATTTGTTTCCTTTTTAAATAGTATTTCTGATACTCTGTTAAATCCATTAATCTTTTATAATCTTCCAAAACAGTTTTTGGAGAAGTATTTATTATAAAAATTTGGGCTCTATTTGTTGACATTTTGAATTTTAATATTTAATTATTTAATTTTTTTATTGAAAATAATCTATTTAAAAATAGAATTTCATTAATAAAATGCTTAAAAATTAATTAAATGAATTAGTTTTTTAAAAAAAAAGAAATTTAATCAGAAATATATTCCATTCCTTCATAAGATTTTTCTTCTTTTACAAATGGTCTGCACATGATATAATGATCTTCACTTATCTCGAACTCAAGAGGATCCTCCTTCCCGCACCCTATATGCTCACCTTTTTCATAACATCTAGGATTAAAGGCACATCCCTCGGGAGGGTTAATAGGACTTGGTACATCACCTTCTAAGATTATCCTAGTTATTCTTGAAGTAGGATCAAAAGTTGGGCGTGCTGATAATAAAGCTTTAGTATATGGATGAGTAGGATGATAGAAAACCTTTTCTATAGGACCTCTCTCAACAAATTTACCTAAATACATAACAGCAATTCTATCAGCTATATGATGCACTACACTTAAATCATGGGTAATAAACATATAAGATAAATTAAATTGAGATTGAAGGTCCCTTAAAAGGTTTAATATTTGTGCTTGAACTGATACGTCTAAGGCAGAGGTAGGTTCATCCAGAATCATTATGTCAGGATTACAGGCAAGAGCTCTAGCAATGACTATTCTTTGTTTTTGGCCTCCTGAAAATTCGTGAGGATATCGATCTAAATGCTCCGCTTTCATTGAGACAGTTTCTAATAATTCAAGAACTCTAGCACGAATTTTATTTCTTTTTTTCATTCCTTCTAATATTCTAAGTGGTTCACCAATAATATTTACAATTTTCCAACGAGGATTTAAAGATGAATCTGGGTCTTGGAATACCATTTGAATTTTTTTCCGAATCTCTGTGGTATAATAAATTGCTTTAGCGTCATGTCTTTGTAATTTAGTTAGCTTTACTTCAGGTTTTTCTTTTTCTTTCATTTGTTTTTTATGTAATTTTTTATTAATAACTAGTTTTTTATTCCTATAAATGACTTCTCCGTCTGTAGGCTTAACTAAGTTTAAAATAGTATTTCCTACAGTAGTTTTACCACATCCACTTTCTCCAACTAAACCCAAAGTTTCTCCCTCATACATATCAAAGGAAACGCCATCAACTGCTTTAACATCTGCTATTCTTCTCTTAAAAATTCCACCATATATAGGGAAATATGTTTTAAGATTTCTTACAGATAAAATAACTTTTTTTTTACTTTTTGAATAGTCATTTTTTAAATATTCATATTTCTCCTTACTTACAGTCATATTAATTCTTCTTCTATTATAATTGATTTATACTTTAAATCTAATTTTAAATATTCTCTTTACTCCAATCATATTTGGGTGAATCGCGATATTGTGGATCAAAAAGATGACATGCTACAAAATATCTTTCTCCAATTTCATTAAGTTTCGGTTTTATTTTATCACATATTTCCATTCTTTCATCACATCTAGGATGAAATCTACAACCTGATGGAGGAAATATTAAATTAGGAACCATACCACGAATAACCTTTAACTTTTGGTTTTTTTTTTCAATACTAGGAATTGCACCAATTAATCCTTGTGTATAGGGGTGTCGAGGATTTTTAAATAAGCGTTCTGCTGTAGCATACTCAACTATATTACCGCTATACATCACTGCGACCCTATCGCACAAATCAGCAATGATTCCTAAATCATGAGTAATCATTAGTATAGATGTATTAAATCTCTCTTTTAAACCTTTCATCAAATCTAAAATTTGAGCTTGAATGGTAACATCTAAAGCAGTGGTTGGTTCATCAGCAATTAATAACAGTGGTTCGCAAGAAAGCGCCATAGCAATCATTACACGTTGTCTCATTCCACCACTAAGTTCATGTGGATATCTTTTTAAAATTCCTTTTGCATCTGCAATACCCACTTCTTTAATAATTCTTTCTACTTTCTCATTTAATATATCTTTTAGATATGGTATTCTTGGTACTTTTTCTTTGGCTTCTTTAATTTTAATTTTGATATCTTCTTTTTGATCTTCTGATAGCTCACTTTCCTTTAAATTTTCCCTTAATTCTTTACGTTCTTCAATTTTTTGTTTCCTTCCTAGAACTTTTTCATCTAGAAATCTTCTAAGTTCATCTTCTTGATGAAGTAAAAAGACTTCTCCAATTTGTACTCCCGCTGTCATTACTGGATTTAGGGAATTTAAAGGATCTTGGAAGATCATAGTTATATCTTTACCTCTATGATCTCTCATTCTTTTTTCATCTAATTCTAGTAGATCTACACCTTTAAGTTTTATAGATCCGTCTATTATCTTTCCTGGTTCCCTTACAAGACCTATAATGGAGAGCGCCGTAACCGATTTTCCACAACCAGTTTCACCTACTAAACCGAGGACTTCATCCTCATACAGATCAAAAGAAACACCATCTACAGCTTTTACAACACCCTCTTCGGTGTAAAAGTAGGTTTTTAAATTCTTAACCTCAAGTAGTTTCTTAGCCTCTTTTTTTACTGATGATACCTCTTCTTTAAATACTTGTTTTTCTTCTACATTTTCCATTTTTCTTAATCATCAATCTTAGTCTAATTGTTTTTAAAAAAAAAAATTATAAATTCTTCAATCTTGGATCGAGAGCATCTCGTAACCCATCTCCAAGTAACATGAATCCTAGCACTGTGATAATAATCATCACTCCTGGCCAAAGAGACGCCCAAGGTGCTGTTAAAATATGACCCCGGGCTAAACTGATATCTCTACCCCATTCTATTAAATCTGGATCACTATATCCCAGAAATGCAAGACCAGCAAAACTTAAAATGACTCCTCCAATATCCAATGTAAATGATATTATAATTGGTTGGATAGTGTTTGGTAGTATGTGTTTAAACATTATTCTCCAGTTTTTTGCACCAGATACCTTTGCCGCTTGTACATACGGCAACTCTTTTGCTTGTAATACATTTCCCCTTATTAATCGTGAATAATAAGGAATTCCAAGAATACCATAAGCCATGATAATATTATTCAATTGTCTTCCAAAGATTGATACCATAACTATAGCAAAGATTAACGCCGGGAATGCAAGCATAACGTCAAAAATCCTCATAATTATTGTATCGAGCCAACCACCTTGGTAAGCAGATATTACTCCAAAAACAATACCCGCACCAAGACTTAATCCTATTGCGGGTAAAGCCATAGTTAATGAAGCTCTGGCTCCATATATCATTCTTGCATACACATCTCGCCCCATATAGGTGGTTCCTAAAGGATGTACTGGAGAAGGTGCTGTCCAATATACGCCATACACGTCATCAGCTTCTGCAAAGGTATATGGAGAAATCCAAGCACCAAATACAGCTAGGGTTATAACATAAAGCACCAGAATAACTCCAATAATGGTTAATATTGATTTTAATCTTTTAAGAAACTTTCTTTTACTCACAGACTTTTCATATTCACGTTCTCGCATCGTAAGTTCTTCTAATCTTGAAGCAGGAATAAGAAGGAACTTAATATTTTTGAAGAACCATTTAAAAACAGCTTTACTGGCGCTTTTTTCTTCTTCGGCTTCCAATTCTCCCTCTAATTCTTGAAGACTTACTTCTTGTTTCATTTTTCTTTCCACCTTTTTTTGAATTATATTATTTAATATTTTATTCGAGGATCTAAATAGGCGTAAATTATATCCACAAATAAATTCACGATTATAAAAACTAACGTTGTCATAACAACAATCGCATTAAGTGTACTATAATCACGACCTGTTATAGCCTCTAACAAAAGATCGCCGACTCCAAATAAATTAAAGGTAGTTTCTGTTAAAAATGCACCACCTAATAACCCTCCGATGTTTAATCCAATAATTGTTACAGTTGGGATTAACGCGTTCTTCCGAGCATGCTTCTTAATTACATCTTTTTCTTTACACCCTTTTGCGCGAGCAGTTCTTATATAATCTTGTTGAAGTACTTCAAGCATACTTGAACGAGTTTGCCGTGTAATTGATGCGAGAAAAATAAATGATAAGGAGAAAACAGGTAACGCCAAGTGGACTAAATAATCCCCTACTAAGTACCACTGCCCTGAAATTAACGAGTCAATTATTCTAAAACCCGTAACCATAGGAGGATCTGGATATCCAGCATCTTTAAAGTGCATATTAGGTAGCCAACCCAATTGGTAAGAGATAAAATATTGCAATAATAGCCCTAACCAGAAAACAGGGATTGATACGCCTATAAGCGCTGTACCTCTAAAAACCGTATCCCTCCATTTATTTCGATGCTTTGCAGAAATTACACCGGTTTTAACTCCTATAAATGCAGCAATAATCATTGAAAAGAGGGTAACATCTATGGTTCTTGGGAGTCGTTCCCAAATTAAATCCCAAACCGGTACACCTTTAGCAACATTAATCGAATTACCCCAATTTCCTGTGAATATGTTACCGAGGTATATAAAGAATTGTTGCCAGATGGGAAGATGAAATCCGTAAGAATAGTATGCATCCCAATATTGTTCCGGAGTGGCTCTGGCAGGGAGGTATGCTGAAACAGGATCGCCTGGCATGGCTCTAGAAAGAATAAATGTCAGTAATAAAGCACCAAACAACACAGGTATCATACTTAGGACTCTTTTGAAGATATATTTGATCATACTCATAGACTATTAGATCACCCTATATACATTTTTTTTTTCCTTTTTTTTTTTTTAATTTTCTGATAGATTAGGTAACTTTTCTAACTTTTTCAAGATACTTTATATATTTTTGTTTTAAAGTAGCGCCAAGAAATGCTGATAGTAAATTTAGCCCTACTAACGAAAGAATTGATATATAAGCTTCATATCTTATAAAAAATGTAAAAATTATGAGAATATCAAATCCATTAATAAACCAATACCATATCCATGATTCGAATATGATAAACAGAATTAACCACATACTATTTCTAATCCCATATTCAAAAAATCTTTCTCTGAATACAGTGATAAAAATAATACCGAATAAAATAATTAGCGATAAATATGACTGGGGATTAAACATTACTCTATATAAAAAGAGAATATTTTCTCCAATCGATTTTTCATATACATTACATATATATCCAAAGTATAAAAAATGAATTAATAAACATGCTAAAATAAATTTAGATTGTCGTCCAATTTCAATTTTTTTTTTCATGATAGCATTCCCTACTTTAAATCTCTAATATTAAGATTATAAAGAAATTTTTCAAAAACAAATTCATAAGTTTTCGATCCGTTATTAATTATATTATTTTCTTTCCATAATTGTAAATCAAACAGTGAATACTTTTCTTCATGTAATAATTTCTTGTTATAAGAAAACGAATCAAACAGATCATCATATATCAAATATGGAATGAAATTCATATTTTTCCATTTCTTTATATTAGAATTATAAATTTTTAGAGAAATTATATTAGGAAAATATTTATTTTCTCTTTCCTCATATAATTTTTCAGTTTTAATAACATTTTCACATTCATTTTCTAATATATTATTTTCTATTCTATGTTTTAAAAAATTAATTATTCTGTCACAGTATTGGATGAATTCAGTATGATATTCTTCTAAATCCTTCCTAAAATCAATTTTTGAATATAATTTTAAAAATTCAGAAGTTAAAAATGTAAAATCACATATAAGGTAAGAAATATCTGCGTTTATTATTTTTGAGTAATTAAACCAATCTATGATTTTATTATCTTCTAGCGTACGAAACGTTATTTCTTTGTATTTTTTTTTTGTATATTTTATTAGATTTTTAAATCCTATAGTGAAAAATAATTCGAAATTTAAAGATAAATTCAATTTTTTACATAGTCTATTTAATTTAATAGTGTCAGGATAAATAAATAAGGTGGGCTTTCCATTTGATAATTTGTCGATTCTCATCGGAACGGGCATTACAGGAATTTTAAAGAGATCAGGGGCAAATAAATCAAAATAAAACCCAATCGGAGCAATATCGTTTTTAAAAGATTTTAATTTAGGAGGGGGACTTTTAAATAAACCTCTTGAGTTTATAAGAATCCACCTCCACCATCTATTACCAAATCTTCAATAACATTAGGATCAGAATAAGCGCCTGAATCCGTGCAAATTCTGGCAGCCTTAGTAGTAAACCAACTATGATTGAGATGGATTTTCCCCGAAACTCTTGAGATTTTTAAAATTTCGTTATCTAAATTAATATAATCGTTATATTCCAAACCTCTATTGCTGTCTCCAGCATTAAAACTGATATTGTTGCCACATATTGGTGATAAAGCAAAATCGATTCCAAAAATCGTTAAAACTACATTTAATTTAGATTTCTCTTTCATATATTTACTAAATAATTTTGTGATTTCTTGCTTTTTAAAACTATCCCTAATATATTCTGTTCAAAAATCTGAACACCAATTCTAAATAGTTTAATTGGTTTTTATTGGTTCCTTCTTTTGTAATCTTTGGGAATAAGAACAATAATAAAAAAAAAATAAAAAAAAATAATAATTTAATTTGATTTATTACGCATATCTGGGTCCGGCTAGATTAGGTAGGGATAAATCCATCTTCCATATATCCATATTCGCCTGCTCTAAGCTCTCCGTCCCAGTAAGTTCCGTAGAAATCATTATATCCGATTGGATTGCCAACCCATCCTTTAAGGTTAATGTCAAAGGTATCAAAGTTCTCTCCATGGTAGCCGAATAGCCATTGTCTGGTCTCCTCAACGACATAGCGCTGAATCTCCCAATAAATGTGTTTTCTTGCTTGTTCATCAGTTGTATCGATTCCGTCTTGCATTAATCCATTTAGATAAGGATCATTTAATTGAGCAGCGTTACTGGATGAATCCGGATGCATTAATGGGTTAATAAAGTTCTCAGGATCGTTATAGTCAGGGATCCATCCGACCCACCAAAGATGCATGGCATTATAGCCGGCACTTGATACCCTTCTGTCGTATAATCTGTCTTTGAAATCTTCCCATGTCATACCCGCATCCTCTACAACTATTCCTACTTTATCAAAGGCTTTTTCTAATATATCATATACCCCTTCTCTGACAAGATTGCCAGTGTTATAGGTATAGTTGACAGTTAGAAAAGTTGCTGCCTCCCATTGTGAGTCTAATGTAAATCCAAGTCCATAACCCATGGCCTGCATATATGATCTAGCCGTTGCAAGGTTATAGGTTGGGACATTGAATGTGTCGTTATGGTACTTAATTCCTGGTGGTACTGGCGTTTTCATTCTCACTCCATAACCTTCCATTATACCATCGATTACTCCAGTATAGTTAAATGCGTATGAAAATACATTTCTCCATGTTATGTTATACCATTTGGTATTAATACCCATGTATTGGGTAATAGAATTTACTGTACCTGTATTTAAAAGAGTAACTTCTGGCTCTGCTATCATTGTAGGGAAGTATGAGAAGAAAGGATCTGTGACGATATCTACAGCACCAGAAAGTACTGCCATATTTCTGGCATCACCATCTTGGATTTTAACATGTACTAAGACATCAAAACCTATTCGAGGTCGATGATAATCTTCATACGCTTTGAATCTTACTTCATAAGTTTCAAGTTTTAGTATTTCCATAGGACCAGTTCCAACACAGATACCAGTATCAACTAAACTTGGATTAATATAATCTAGTTGTGGTGTAGAAGTAGGAGACATGATAGATGATGCTGGGAATGTTAATAAAGCGCGGAAAACACCATAAGGTTGACTTAAAGTAAACTTTACTTCTGTTGTAGTAATAGCTTCAACATTATAAATAATTGGAACTCCTCCAACATAATATAACGAATCAACAATAGTTGGGATGTTATAAAAGCAGGTATCTGGTAGAGTGCCCCAAGGATGAGCACCTCCCATCCATGTGGTATTCATCAGGTATAATAATCTTTGAAAACTCCATACAACAGCAGCAGCATCACAATCGGTACCATCGTGGAACTTAATCCCTGGTTTAAGGTAAACAGTTAATTCTGTTCCTGTTACATCGTAAGTACCCATGTCAGTTGTAAGCAAGGGAAAGGCTTCCATATTAACTCCTAGTGAAGGCGCAGTCAAATTATTCTTGAATAATTGCTCCCAAACCATCATCTCCGCATCAAAAGAAGCTGAATCCCAGGAATATTGAGGGTCAATATCTTCGGCTATATACATGTTACCGAATTTTATAGTCCGTATTCCCACTTCAGGTTCTAATTGTGGTTGTACAACAAGGATAATGTTGCCAACACCTGAGGCGATTAATGCTATGGCGAGAATAATGATTGCTACATTTTTCTTTTCCATTTCCATATTTATATCACTTAAAATTTTTTGATTTTTTATTATAATTAGATTTGTAGTTATTGAAAGTTAATTTGTAAACTTATAAGTTTTACCTTTTTTTTGTTGTTATGTAAAAATAATCAGAATTTAGGTAGTGTAAAAATTTTCAACTAGTTTTATTATTGTAAAATTTAAATATTTCAAAATTAAGCTTTCTGAGATATTTTTTAAAAAACATGAATCATTATAAGTGTTATAAAAAATCACTTTTTACTAAACTTCTGACATAATTAACATTATAAAGGATCAATAAAATTATAAATTGAGATGAAATGGTGGTTGTATTAGAACAAGAAGTAATCGATGAATTAGATACTATTAAACATGTTAATCGTTTAGCATTTGATCGTTCAGCAGCAACGGTAGGAGAAACAAAAGCTGTTAATTATTTGCAAGAAGAACTTTTTGATAATGGGATTAAATTCAAATTGGAATATTTTGCATGGAGTAGTCCAATAAGATTTTTAATGAAAACTATTTATTTAATGGTATTAGCATATTTACTTGTTTTTCGTTTATTCTTAGTAATTGTATTCTTTTTTTTTATTAAATACATGTTTCAAAAAACCAGGAAGATCTCGTTTACAAAAAAAGAACAATCTAAAAACTTAATTGCAACCGTTAAAGCTAGAAGGAGGGTAAAAAACAGGCCAGTGATTATTTTTTCTGCTCATTATGATTCTGTTTCTTCAAGGATCTCTTATAAAGTTCAAAATGCATTATTATTCATAATTAGGATTGTTATCTTACCATATATTGGTCTAAATATGTTTGTTTCAATTTGGATAGCACTTAATTTGTTTTCAATTACCGTATACAATGTAGTTTTTATTTATTTAGTAAGTATTATTTCAATAATTTCTTTAAGTGTAGTAATTCCAACTTTTTTATTTTTCTTTATTGCAAATAAATCAACTGGTTCCATAGACAATGCAAGTGGGGTTTCTATCTTAATTGAATTAGCGAAATTAATAAAAAATAAACCGCTTGAAAATTATGACGTTTTATTAGTTTGGTGTGGAGCAGAGGAATGGGGGTTGAAGGGGTCAAAAAATTTTATCAAAAGAAATAAATATTATCTCAAAAATAAATATGATCTCAACAAATCTATGAATATAAATATAGATATGGTAGGTACTTATATAGGGCTCTTCAACAAAAAGGGACTAATTAGAAAAAAAGCATTTAATAAGAATTTAAATAAAAAAATTCAACAATCCGCACGGAAACTAAAAATACCTTTAGAAGTTTATAAAAAAGTGCGTAAACCAGCAGGAGATCATATTTCATTTCGACGTTTTAGTAAGAAAACTAAAAGCTCTTTTCAGGTTGCATGTTTCCATTCAGATAAGGATTCAAAATACATTCATTCTATAAGAGACACTCCAGATAAATGTTCAAATAAGATTTTAAATGGATGTCTAGGAATTTGTCATGAAACCATATCATATTTGGATTCACAAATTGAATAAACTTCTAAATATAAAGTGTTATAAGGTCAAATTAAAAATTAGGGTAAAGTTATTTTAAACAAATCATATAAAATCTGCTTTATATCCATATAATAAAAAGTAAAAAAGAATATTGCACCTAAAAATAACCCAGCGATAAGAATTCCCTTATCGAAAATTACTTTTTCAGTACTCCGAGCAATTTCAGGTTTCGCTGTGGTTAAATACATATACCTCATAATAATATAAGACATAGTTGGTATAGATAAGATTATTAAATATTGATAAAAAAATCTCAAATCTTCGAATAGATAAAATTGAGATATCAAATACATAATATAAGTAATTAAGATAGTAGCAGCAGTAATCGTATGGAATTGTTCTAACAATTTCATGTTATATTGTTCATAGATTTTTTTATGTACTTTAGCTTTATCTTCTCCTAATAAGATTAAATCTCCTTTTCTTTTTGCAATAACCAAAAATAATGCACCTTCATATACCGCTAAAATTAACCAAGGAGATACAATAACATCTATCAAGACGCACCCTGCTAATGCACGCCAAAGATAAATTAATGCTAAGACTAAAACATCAATAAATGCATATTTTTTAAAGAAATAATTATAAAATTGTCCCGTTCCAAATACTAAAACCAACATGATGATGAAATTTAAATTTGGGATTAAAAATATTAATAAAATTATTATAATTATAAAAAGGAATGCTATTAATGCCAGTGCAAACTTTACAGAAAGTTTTCCGGAAGCAAGGGCTTTTTTTTCTAATTTTTCTGGGTGTAGCTTATCTTTTTCGATATCGATTATATCATTTATAATATAATTGATTGAAGATGCGCAACATAAAATTATAAAGCCTAAAATAAGAAGTGGTAAAAGTAAAATGTCTAATAATTTTCCAGCAAAGAAAGATCCTACGAAAATTAACACATTTTTATAATACTGCCTTATTCGCAAAAGATTTAAGGTATTTTTAATAGTGCTTTTCATATTAATTTTTTAAAAAGGACATCTAAATTAAACTTTATTAAGGTAAAAAATCGTTGTTAGTTTAAATTTCATTAAAACTTTTATCTTAATTTACTAATCATACTTGTATTTAATTCCTTTTGAATTAAGATCGGGAAATTTGTTGCTAATAATTTTTATTCATAGAATTATCGAATTATACTAAAAAAAGTTGTAATTATAGCCCGGCACGGATTCGAACCGTGGTCACGGGGTTCAAGGCCCCATATGCTTGGCCGCTACACCACCGGGCTTTATTTTATGTAATTAATAAATTCATTAAAATTTAAATATTGAATGGTTTTAAATTATGCTTAAAAAAACTTTCACCTAATAATTTTTTATTAATCTTTAAAAATTCAACTTCTTCGTTTTTCTTTCTATATTCATCTGGGAGCATCTGTGGAATACTATCTCTTATGGGAAACCAGCGTTTACATTTTGGGCAAAATATCAATCCTGATTCAATTTCAGTTTCGAGTTTAATTTTATTTAGAAAGAATAATTCTGGTAATATTGTTTCAATCTGATCAAGTTGTAAATTTTGGGAAGAGGTTATAATTTTTTTTTTAATTTCATTTTTAATTATATTAAAACATATTTTGCTAGTTTTATTTGATGAATTATCGTATATATAATCAAATTCGTTAATACTTGAAATTATTAACTCAAGGTATTTTTGAATGGGACTTTTTTCGATGATAATATTATCTTTAATAAATAAATTATCATTTACTCGATGCATTTCAATAATATTTTCTTTTTTAACAATATCTAAATCTCTTTTCTTATAATTATTTATAAATGATTGAAATACATCTTCAATTGTTCCAAATGAAAAAATATATAATTCTAAAGGGAAGTGTTTATCTATAGGGCATGCTAAAATGTCAAATAGCCATGGTTTCATAAAAAAACTCCCTTTTTGAGAAAAATAATAATTTTTATAGTAAATAGCTTCTTAACTGTTGAATATTTTTATCTATTGTTCTATCAATCCTTCTCCTCCTTTTCATGAAATCTTCAAAAAGCTTTTGATAAGCAGCTTTAGAGGGTAACTTACCTTTTTTATATCGATTATCTAATAAAGTTAGACTATCATTCACGCTTTCTCTTTCAGCATCTAAAACATCTATTTTTTTGATAATATTTTCAAAAGTTTCACTAGTATCCATTAAAACTTTTTTAAATGGAAGTAATTCTTGTTTGATTTGCTCTATTTTGGTGGTGTTTTTGCTTAAGAGATTGCTGTATATTTTCTTTGCTATTTTTTTACGTTTAGCATCTTCTTCCCCTCTTCTAATTTCTAAAACTAAAGCATTTTTTTCCTCATGTAATGAACAGAATTCTCGAAGCTCATCTATTGGTATTTCAACTTTTTCAGTAACAAATTTTTCTTCTCTTTCTTTTTTGATTTTAATTAGGATAACGTAAGTTGATGCCAAAAGTCCAATTATTAATGTAATTATAATTGGTCTAAGTAATAATTCAAAGAGATCAATTGAAAAAGTGAATTGAATCATTTTAGATTCAATTGATGTTACAAATTCAAAGTTATATACTAAAGTTTTTGAACCTCCAGTATCAATTATTGCATCAGGTGGAAGCGATACATATTCTAAATTATTACATCCTTGAATCACAACATTAATGGTTTGTTCCTTACCCAAACATTCAAAGGTTGTTGTAAATAAATTGATTTGGATTGATTCTTGAAACCAATTTATTGAAGTGTACTCATATATGTCTAAAACATATTCTACAGTAAAACTAATTTTAGATAATGGTTTTAATGGGACTCTGTTTTGAGCTAAATTAATAGTAAATGATTTTTTGTTTAAAAATATCTCACTATCCTCTAAAACGACATCTGCATTACCAATAGCACCAATATCATCATACACACGCACATTTTTGGAGCTATACGGAATGTGTAAAGGGAAAGTACTTATATCGATAACTCCCAGATTTTGGAGTATGCAATTCTCTTTAACTTTGATTATACCCCACGGTGAGATATTTATTTCCCGATTGATTTTTTCGAATTCCATTTTGGAAAATCTATTGTCTTGAAATGAAATTAAGACTTCTTGTTGAGATTTATTGAAATTTGCTAGAAATGGATCTACATGATCAAAATAAGCACTTTGACTCAAATCATATACTAATGTAGTTGCTGTGATAGGCAATCCAAGGTCAATTACCTTATCAAAATATACTATATCAGAAGCCTCAGGGAATATTATTTGTGTCTGGACTATCCCGCCTGCTGCTTTATAAGGTAAAATTGGAAAAATCGATTCTGTGATATTGATATATTGCTCAATTTGATATTCCTCAGTTAATTGTGTATAGTAAACTAGACTGTTTGTGTGTGAATGGTAGAAAGATATAGTTGTTTGTTGATGGGGTAATAGTGGTGAATCAAAATAGATAGCTATTAGTTCATAATCGTTTAAAACAAGATGAGCTCTTTCAGTTAACAGAGTATTCTTGCTTTCACCCGTTGCTTTACAAAAAATTACATCACTTGATTTGTTTAAATGTATTGGAATAAATATTGAAGTTATAGGATTATTATTTTGATTTAGAATTCTTAATTCGTCTTTAAAATTTACTAGATCATATCCGCTAACGTTTATTGTTCGTAAAACATCTGTAATTAATATATTTTCTGCTCCCTCTAAACTAGCAGATAATTTTGGAGTTATATATTCCTCGTTATTCTTGCTGTCCTCAGAATTATATTGAATATTTGATATTAGAATAATTAGAAAAATCAATCCTATAGTTAATAAACAAATTTTTTTTCTTCTAAACATATTTTTATATTTTACTCCTTAAATTAACTACAGATAATTAAAATAAGTAATAAAAATTTATTTAATTTTATTTTTATGATTCGGGATAAAACTTAATATTAATAGAATTCTATATTTAAATAATTCTTGATTAAAAACTTTTTGTTAAATTAGAAAATCATGTCTACTAGAAGAAAATCCCAATCAAGACGCCGAAAAAGACGAAGTGGAACTGCTCCAATGCCTATGGGAGGAGCAGGGTTAATGAGATTTTTCGAGGATAGTTCTATCGGTATAAAGGTGGGTCCTATTAGTACAGTCATTATGACACTTGCATTAATATTAGTTGTAATTTTTGCTCATATTGGTATTTTTGAATGGTTTTTTTAATCTTAAATTTAAATAACTTATTCTTATTATACTTTGCAAGATTTTATTATGAAGATTTCTGAGTTTCAAGATTTAATGAAAGAGTTATATTTTAAGAAAGATTATAAGAGAGGAGTTAAAAATACATTCATTTGGTTAGTTGAGGAAATCGGTGAATTAGCGACAATTTTAAAAAAAGATAATATTGATACCAATAAAATTTCAGAAGAATTAGCTGATATCATTGCGTGGACAAATTCATTAGCAAATTTATTGAATATTGATTTAGAGCAGGCACTCTTTAGTAAATACCCAAATCAGTGTAAAAAATGCGGTAATAAACCCTGTAGATGTAAGAATGAATAATAAAATATTTTTTTGGATATAAATTAAACTTTTCTTTCAATTAAATGTTCAGAGCAATCTATATGCCTTATCCAATAGAGATCCTTTGGTAAAATATTGAATTTTTGACCTTCAGGTATCGATTCTTTAAATGCAAGTTTTACCAAAATATAAGGCATATTTGCAAGAGGATTGTTGAATTTTTTAGCTGCGTAGGAGAAAAAATAGCTCGTTGTAAAAAATCTACCTGCGTTAATTTCTGTAGGGCAAATTTCTCCAGATTTATCCTCTTTTAAATCAATACAAAATACCCCTGTTGCGTCTGGATCAATTGCTAATACTGTCTGGGTTGCCATTTTATTTACATTATCATCATGTATAGTCTTAGCTACTATAGGAGTTCCTGTTACCCCTGAAGGAGCGAGATAGGGATAGATATATTCAATTCTTTCTCTAGCTTGTGAAGTGATTAATTCTCCATTTTTAAAAATACTTTGAAAAGCGATATTTCTGCCTGGTAAATATTCTTGGGCAATAAATTCCCATTTTTTCCCGCGGGAACGCCAATATTTTATCCAATTAACGCCGGTCTCTACATTTTCAACTGGAGTGCTTCCGGTGCCACCAGCACCTTTTTTGGCACGTATCCATAATTTTTCCCCTAACCAATTAAAAGCATTTTCCAGATCACTTTCTAAATGGGTATCCCTTATTTCAATGGCTCTAACAGAAGGAAAATTTTTTTTTCTCCAAATAGCAGCACTAGAAAATTTATCTTGACAAATTCGAATTGTATCTTTTTTCGGTAAATATGTAATTGCGTCAAGTTTTTCACGATTTTCAGAAACATTTAAGACTTCAATGTCAGGTTGAGGATGGATAAAATCTATATTATATTTATTTATTATTTCATTTAGATTTGGTATATATTGATCAGAAACTGCGCGAGGAACTAAAAACATTTTTTTTGTCCAGGGTTTTCCAAATTCTAAATGATAAGAATTAATATCTGTACCATATAATTCGATTTTCTCTTTGACTAAGTTTAATGATTTTAAAAAATTTACTCCTGCTGGACCTCCAGAACCAGTAACTAATATTTTCTTCATGATTGCCTTAAAAAAATTTAATAAAAATTATGATTGCAAAAATTTTGTGAAAAATATTAATATTGGGTTTTAATTAAAGGGAATCAAGCTATAGTATACTTAAAAGTCTAAGTTTCCAACTCTTTCATTTTGTCAATTTCTCTCCAAAAAAATTTGATTGTTAACAAATACCATAATATCAATCCTGGAGTAACTAAAAGTATCGAAAAAAGGATATTACTGGGAACAATAATTATTCCTAAGTTAATATCCTCTTGAAAAATCGACATAATAACAGAATTGATAAAAATCAATGATATACTGATTATACCTAAAAGAACTATCATTAAAATTACGGTTCCTCTTATTCTGGGAAAAAAGTATGATATTAAAATTATTAAAACTAAAAAAATCATGAAAAGAAGAAAAAATGTAAGATTATCTAAATTACTCAATGTCCACTGTATAGATGAGAATGCTGTTATGGAAAAAATCCCACAAATAATCGAAATAATATAAAATTGTTTTATTAATTCTGGTTCTTTTAATGGTCCTTTTGCTAAGATTAATCTAGGTAAGGTTAATGCTGCATCCTTTTGATCCGAAGCTTTTATTCTATCATCCTCTAAAAGAATTATATCATTTTTCTGAGTTTGAATCTCACTGCTTTCTAAAAAACCTTTTACAGAACTAATTACATAAAAACTATTAATAACTTGAATGAGAAGTGCGCAAAATACTACAACCTCTAAAGACCCTAATAATGCAATACACGCAAAAAGAGAACCCATACCTAAAGTACCTACATCTCCAGGAAATATTTTAGCAGGGAATTTATTATATAGGAAAAAAGGAATCAAAACACTAATTCCAGAAATAATGAATATTAAAGCTTCAGCGGAATTCCAAATTATCGCACAAATTAGAATAAAAAATAATGCAATTAAGGATGTCCCTGAACCTTCACCATTATATCCTTCCAGCATATTTGATGTATTCGCAAAAAAAGCTACGATTAAAGGAGCCACAAATGGATAAATTCTTGTTAGTCTTGTAAACCCAAGGAAAGGTATTGTAGGAGAATGGATGGTTATAAAACCAAAAAAATTTGCTACAAAAATAACTACTCCTGTAAAAATTGTTAATAAAATCTTATATAGTGATCTTAATTTTATCCGATCATCAATAAAACCAATTGCTCCGGATAATAAAATCGTTAAGAGGAAAACTAGCAATTCATTACGCAAAACAGGAAAAAAAATGATAGAGATTAATGAAGTTACAGTCAATCCAAGGATAAGACTTAAGCCTCCTGATTCAGGGATTTCAGGTTTTGTATTTTTATGAATATCATATCCAAGATACCTTTTTTTCCTCATGAGTTTCATGAGATAAGGTATAAATGCATAAGTTACAAAAAAGCCGCTGAGAAAAATAATGACTAAATAGAAAATTTCAAGTATTTCCCAGTTTAATTGTGATATTAAAATCATAGAACTGATTTTTTAATTATTTTTTTTAAAATAAAATATGACTTTAAGAAATTAAACATAATTTAAATTAATTTTTCTACAACTCTTTAGATGTGAAGTTATGTTGAAATATATAATGAAAGATATAATAAAGGGATAGTATTTAACAATATTATAATAGTTAAATTTTCATTTTCAACAAAACAATAGATTAATTTAAAGGTTTCTGATAATTATTAGAGGAGTAGAATCCTATATAAATAAATAAAAAAGAATCATAATGGAAATCAAGGATAAAAATGTTTTAATAACAGGTGGAGCAGGATTTATCGGATCTCATTTAGTAGATCGCATTATAAAAGAAAAAGCGAAGAACATAATAATATATGATAATTTTTCAACAGGAAATAAAGAGTTCATCCAAAACAAACCAGTTAAGATTATTGAGGGTGATATATTAGATTTCAATAAATTAAATTCATGCATGAAAAATATAGACATTGTTTCACACCATGCTGCTGAATTAGAAGTTTTTACGGGAATAGAAAATACCTTACATGACTTAAAGACGAATATTATAGGTACTCTTAATGTTTTAAATGCTTCTTTAAAAAATAATATTAAAAAATTAGTATATGCGTCATCGGGAGGCGTTTATGGTCAAGCACAATTTATACCAGAAACAGAAAACCATCCACTTTTGCCTCATTGGCCTTATGGCGTAAGTAAATTAGCGGGAGAGAAGTATTGTACTCAGTATTTTTTATTAAATAACCTCATAACTATCTCTCTGAGATATGGAATAGTCTATGGTCCTCGAGAATGGTATGGAAGAGTATTAACAATATTTATAAAACGTCTATTAGAGGGGAAATCACCTGTTATTTTCGGTGATGGTAAACAAAGAAGGGATTTCGTATATATATCGGATGTTGTTGAAGCAAATATGATGGCAATAAAAAGTGAAAAGGGCAATGGTATGGTGTTCAATGTTGGTGGAGGAACCTCATACTCAATTATTGATTTAGCACATATTTTAATAAAACAATTTGGAAATTCTGTATTAAATCCAATTTTTGACAATCCTCCACCAGGAAAAGCCAGTAAGTATCAACCAGATCGAAGAAGATTGCCAGGAGAATTACAAGATTTTATACTTGATAATTCTCTAATTCATAAGACATTAGGATATCAACCAAAAACGACTTTTGTTGAAGGGATAAAGAAAGAAATTGAATGGATTACTAAAAACCCAGAATTTTGGAACTATAAACCACGTGTTTAAATAAATATTTAGGAGGCATTTCATGAAAATATGGTTAGATTTTTGTGAGCCAAAAAGTGTGACTATGTTAAGACCTCTATATGAGAACTTAATAGCAGATTATAACGTTTTTATAACAGCCCGGGATTTCGATTCGACTTATTTCTTATTAGATCAATGGGGTGTTAATTATACTCCTGTAGGAAGCTATGGTGGTGGAACATTAGAAGGAAAGTTATTAGCTTATTCGAATAGGTTATCGAGGTTATTAAAAATTATAATCGAAAAAAAGCCCAATTTTTTATTTTGTATAACCTCTCCAGAAGCGATGAGGATTTCGTTTGGTCTTCAAATTCCTAATATAATGTTTAATGATGAACCACGATCTTATGGTCCATGCTCCACAACTTTTCCATATGTTAATCAAATTATAGTACCTCAATGTATCCCTATCGAATGGTATTTGGATTATGGATTAAAGGAGGAGAGAATATTAAGATTTAATGGGATTGATGAGGTTGGATGGCTTTCAAATTTTAAACCAAACAGAGAAATTATTAAAGCCCATGGGCTTAATCCGGAAAGCTATATTGTATGCCGAACAGAACCATCAAAAGCAGGGTATTTAACAGATAAAATGGCTCCTCATGAAACAAAATTAAGTGAAATCATACCAAAATTACTGGAAAATGAAGTTGATTTTAAATTCTTAATATTGACCCGGAATATTGAACAGTATAAATATTTAAATAAATTTTTCAAGGAGCATATCAAACAAAATGTAATAAGGGTTTACACTGGATTAAACAATCTAGCACATTTTATGTTTTATGCTAAAATGGTTATAACTGGAGGAGGCACGATGGTTAGAGAATCTGCACTATTAGGTGTTCCTTCAATAGAATTTTTTCCATTAGCTACTTATCCTCAAGAGCAATTTCTTATTGATAATGGTTTTCCATTAAAACATGTAAAGAATGCCGATTTAATAATTAACACCGCCTTAAAATTTTTAGAAAAGAATTTTAAAATAAATACAAATGAGAAAGTAAGACAATTAGAAAATCCAATAGAAATAGCTTTAAATGAATTTAGTAAAAAAATGAAAAACTAAAAGTTAATTTTAAATTGATAAGAATTTTTCATAAACTTTCTCTAATTTTTTTCCAACTGAGTTCCACGAATATTTGGATATAAAATTTTGAGCATGCTTAAGTAATTCTTCGCGTTTTTCATCATCTTTAATTAGATTTATTAGTTCCCTTGCTAAAAATTTTGGATTTTTTGGTGGAACAAAAAGGGCGTTGTTTTGCAAAACTTCGCTATAAGCTCCTATAGAAGAACAAATGGCAGGTGTCCCACAAGCAATTGCTTCAATTGGAGTTAATCCAAATCCTTCTGAAGAATATGAATAAGTAATAAAAACATCACCCATACTATAATAAATTGGAAGTTCTGCTTCTGGAATGAAACCAATAAAATGAACATCTTTATATTTTTGTTTCCACCTTTTATAAGTTTCCTTCATATAAAAATCTGGAGTTCCACCAATTACTAATTCAAGATTAGCTATTTCTTTTTTTGCATATTTATATGCTTTAATAACATTTTCAATATCCTTGTACAAAGCTATACGTCCAATATATAAAGCTACAGGGCCTTTTAACTCTAAATTTTCTTTAAGTTGCTCCGCTTTTTTAGGATAAGGTTTAAATTTGCTATCAATAGCTGAATATAAATTATGAACTTTTTTTAGTTCAATTTTAGGGAAGAATTTTTTAATTTGCTGTTTAGTAAATTCTGAACATGTTGTTATGAGATTAGCCTTCTTAATAACCTCATTAATTAATATCTTCTCGATTGGAATGAATGAAAAACTAGATTCAATAGGTCCTAGATCATGAATAGTTGAGATGAAATTTTTTTTGTTGTATAATAGTAAGGGTAAAGTACCTTTTGGTCCATTTCCATGTATAATATCAAAATCAGTATTTCTTAGAAAATTAATGACTTTTAATACGAATTGAGGTATCCATAAATAACTCTTTCGAATTATTTTAATTTGTGAAACATTTGGATCATCTAAATTGATGTTCCATTTACCAGTTAAAACCTTAACATCATGACCTCTATTTTTCAGATAATTATATATACCTGAAAAAAATTTTGCACTTCCATCTTGACTATCTGGAGAAATTGTTAAAGAAACAAGAGCAATTTTCAACTTCTTCATATACAGAATTTCTTTTCTTTTTTCAATTGATAAATAATATGATTTAAGTTAGTTGTTCATAACCATCTTCAGTTATTAATATAGTTTCTTCAGTTTGAGCTACATAAGTACCTTTTTGTTCGGCCAAAACATTATGAACTTTCAATTTATCTTGTTGCACTAGTTCTTGAAGTCCAAAAAGAACACCCATTCTAAATTCTTTACCTAACCATCTTTCAGCAAATGGTAAAGTTTTATAATTTTTATTAATAAATCCTAGGATTTGTTTTGAAAATTTTCTTCTTAAAGGAACTCTCCCTGTATATGGATTAAGTTCATAAATATATGAGGCATTTGTGTAATGAACGGAACCATTTCCTGTTGAGGCAAATATTTCAACAGCAAACACATCTCCTTCTTCCATTATATCACCACTTTGAGATCCTAATTCTGGAAGCTGTTTTTTGCCATGAACTGTCCATCTTTCAACTTGATGTCCACCAAGTTCTTTAATTGGAATATATTTAAATCCTCTAACAATATCTTCAATTTTCTTTCCTATATTTTTTGTATTAATTTTTGGTTTAGCCATCATTTTTGCCGCTTCTACAGCCACTTCTGTTGCTTGAATAATATCTTCTAATACTTTTTCATCATTAAAACTTATAGTGAAAGCCGTATCAACAAGATATCCTTCAATATGTACACCTAAATCAATTTTTACAATATCTCCCTTCTTTATCACAAGATTATCGTCTTTTAATGGAGATGTGTAATGAGCTGCGATATTATTTATTCCTATATTTACAGGAAAAGCACAACCGCCTCCTAATTCCACTATTTTAGATTCTGTTGATTCAATTAAATCTAAAACTTTAGCATCTACTTTTATCCTTGGTTTAATAAAGCTTTTAACTTCTTGAGCTATTTTTCCAGCTTTTCTGAGTGATTCAATTTCATGTTGTTTTTCTTCAGCTTCTTTTTCTAGTTCCTCTTTGCTTTTCTTTTCATCAGATTTAGTTTTTAATTTTTGATCCTTACTCATTAAAATTAGTAAATGTAAATATTGATAAAAATATTTTTTAAAAGGCTTATTATTTCAGACTAAAAAGAAGAATAAAAATAAATAAAGTAAATATTAATAATTAAATATAGTTAATTTTAATAGATCATATAATTGAATAATTTATTACCCATTTAATTTGAATTTTTGTTGAGGAAAAAGTCAAGGAGATCAATTCTACAACATAATACATTATGGAGGAAATAAATCTTGTCTGAAAATATCAGTGAACTTACAGATCTGCTAAGAAAATTATCTGCTGTAAATTCGGATATAGAAGGGTCGGCTATTGTTAGTGTACAAGGACTTCCAATTTGTTCTGTTTTAAGCCGTGATGTAAATGATGGTATTGTATCTGCTATGTCAGCAGCAATTCAGAGTGTATCAGAAAGAGCGGTTGAGGAATTAGATCGGGGAGGTTTAAAAAGAATTCTTATTGAGGGGGTAAGTGGAATTATAATTTTGTCAAAAGCCGGTGAAAATGCTATATTATGTACATTATGCCATGCAAATGCAAGTTTAGGGATGGTTTTTCTCAATATTCAAAGTGTCGCAAATAGAATAGCAGCTTTATTGGATTGATTTTAATGATATAAAAGTTATATAATTGATTTTAGAATTACTTATTCTTTAAGGATATCAAGAGAAAATTTGGATGAATTCAATTTGAGTATGCAAAATGAAGCAGAAAGGAGAGAGTTAGAAAATAAATATCATGGATATTTATCTTACTTTTTAAAAAATAAAAAATTTGAAGAAGTCAGAAAATTAATTGAGAAATCGACAGATTTAGATATTTTTATCGATCCCCGTAAAATTCATAATCGAATTGAAATAGTTTCCAATTTATTAATAGAATGTATTAGAAATCTTAATTTAGGTGAAATTTTTAATATTTTGAGGTTTGTTAATAAATACGATTTAGTCGATAAAGATTTAACTGATTCAGAATTAAAAATCGTTGAAACTATTAAAAATGATCCTCTATTCATTACAAATTTGATAGATTTATTCGGAAATGTTTCTAACAGTTTTATCTTATATATTATAAAAGTAATGCCTTCCAATTTATATAGCTATTATAACAATTTTTTTAGCGAATATTCTTTTTATTCTAATGAGGGTTATGATATCAATTTAATCTTGAATTATTTAAACGAATATAGTGTCTATGGATTAACTGTTAAGTTATTGGGTAATTTGGAGGATTTTATAAGCTCATTTAATAAGAAATATGTGAAAAACGATGAGAAATTTATTGAATTTAAATTTGCAAATAAAAAGCATTTAGTTTCAGCTAAAAACATCTTAAAGAACATGAAAAGAATTACTTCTGGCGAACTATATAATTTCTATGGCTTATCAATGGTGATTTTATATGGAATTGGTCCTCAAGGATTTGGATTTACTTTTTCAACTCCCAAAGGGGAGGTAATTGAAATATGTTCTGACGTTAAAGAAAATGAAGCAATAATTATAAAATATAAACAATTCTTAACAGAACAGTTTTTATTAAAACTAAAGCAAGAGTTAATTGATCTTAATGTTGAGGGTTTAATTATAGATAAATTAAATGCTTATCTCTTAGAATTACTTAAACCTAAGAATTTAATTAATTATTATAATAAGGAAGATATTTTACATAAAATTAAATATTTTTTTGATTCTAATATTTCGATTTCAATTAATAAAAAAGAACATTTTCAAAAGTTAATAAATAACATTTCAAAAAGAATTTCTAAAATTTTAAGGCCCATTGAAATGATAGACCAATTTAAAGCTAGAATGGATTTGTTAGCAGATGGTAAGTTAAGATCTGAAGATATAGCAAAACTCACTAGTTTAAAAGAAAAATCCCATTATGATGTTCTTAGAGAACGGGTTTTTCTTCAATATATTGTGGATTGGTTTTATAAAATATATTTGGAAAACGAAGCTGATATGAAAGATTAATTAATAAGCATTAGGTGCCTTTTTTAGTTTAAAGTAAATTAAAAATTACCAATACCTCCCCCGAGTGCCCCAAAAAATGCTCCGAATAAAATAATTAGCATTAAAAGTAGCCATCCAAATCCAGCACCTATCATTAATGAACCAAATTGGTCTAAAAGTATAAATATTGCATACCCGTATATTATTATATATTTTAAATAAAAATAATTCTATAGTATGTAAAGTATTAAAAATTAATTTTTTAAATCATAAAAAGGTGAATCATAAAATTGTTCAATACCATCGAAGGATGGCTTAACGGGATTTCTGCTTTGGGTGTACTTTCTATAAACATAATAATAGGGATTTATGGTTTATATAAAGCAAATAAATTGAAAGCTAAACTTCTTACTGTTACTGCATTGACTATTATTTCTATAGCATTTTTGTGGTTAGGCCCAACCACAGATTTTATCAAAATTCTTATAACAGACACTAATATTGACCCATATTGGGTATATCCATTACTAAGTTATATGTGGGCTGCTCCGGGTATAACTTTGGGTATGTATATTGGTGGAGAATTATTGATACCAAAAAAGAAATGGATTCTAGTGGGGATTTTCCTTATTATAAGTATTGCTTATGAATATTTTCTTTTTTCGAACCCTCAAGGTTCTTTTCATTTTACTCGACCAGGTATAGATTTTGTAGCCGGTACAGATTTGATTGATACATCTAGTGATTATTCGTATTACACCGCCTATTTTTTAATTGTTTTTATACTATCTATTTTAATATTCAACGGTTTCGGATTTTTAGTGAAAGCTAAGCAAGCAACAGGGATTTTAAGAAAGAAATTTCTATATCTAGCCTTTGGTTTTATTATTTTTGCAGTTATTGTAGCTTTTGATTCAGTAGTTCCTCCTATGATTGCTGTATTCATTGTTAGATTTGGAATTATTATAAGTAGCATTTTAATATATCTCGGAATAAAAACCTAAATTTAATTTATTTTTTTTACTTTTTATTTTACTTTCTTTAAAAAAGCGGATTATTATTGGAACAAGGAATTAATTAAGCTTACTTCCTTATTTCTTGAATATAATCAAAAATAGTATCAATTCTCCCTTTAATTGTTCCAAAAAGTCCTTCTTCTTCCGAAACAACTGAATTAATGGCAGTTTTTAAGCCATAATGACTTTCAGATACTAAAACGCGTATAGGCAATGTAAGAATTTCATTGAAGAGCATTAGGATTTCTTGGATGATTCCAATTATCTTTGGAAATTTTTCTTCTGATTTTTCTATCATCGATTGTTCAGAGGGAATTAGCTCATCTTCTTTTTCTCTCCTTAGTTCTTCCCAAACATTTTCTTTTAATTCTGAAAAATTGATGCCTAAATTCTCTAAAGCCAACTGAGCGCCTTCAAAAAGAAAAGTTACGTCGTCCTTCCCTGAAAATTTCTTTACGTTCTCAACCATTTCTACAGGAGCAAGTCCATCAAGAAAAGTTATCAAAAGATGATGATAATCATTTATTACATCTATTGGAATGAATAATAAAGCAAAATCTCTTAATTGTTTAAAAAGATAGCCTGCAACTTTAGCAAAAGTTTCATTTGCTAATATCTTTTCTACTAATCCTCCATATTCATTAAAAACGTGAATTGTTAAAAACCCAATTATCCTAATCATATCATCTTCATAATTTTTAAAGTAATCGAAAAAATGTTCTGGTTCCATGTTTAGTTTATCCTCAATAATCTCAGCTACTTTTCTCTTAATGCCCTCTAATGGTTCATCT
>JBATUM010000087.1:0-20135 GCA_049671145.1 Promethearchaeia archaeon | reverse complement strand
GTACGATGCTAGGATTAAGATTCCTTTTTACAGATTCTTCTATTAGATATTCTGTTTTTATTAAATCTCTAATCCCTACTCGTATAGCTTCTGAGCGATTTGGGAATTTACCTTCTGCAACTAGTATCTCTAAAACTTTTAAATACGATTCTGGTAAATTAACTGAGATTAATCTCATATCTTTTCACACTAGTATATCTATTTATTTTTTATTGATATTACTGACGTATTATATTATTATCACGCTCATATATAAAGTTTTCAATGGAAAACGACCCCCAGAAATCCGACGAAATAAGCATCATTATGTAAAATAAAGTTTACTTAAATTTGGTTAAGATTTTTCTAATTTTAGACCGTTTAATTGAAATATTTAAATATTTTTTTGCATAATTAGAAAAATTTATATTCATAACGCTATATGTAACATGTAACAAAATATAAAATATAAGGAATAATTAAAAATGTCAAGTATCCATAACCAATTAAAAGATCATTTAGCCAAAGGTGCCGATTGGGAAAAGATGGAAACCCCAGTTCTAGGAGTAAATGTTGTAAAAATACCTGCAACTAAAACAAGACCAGCATTATTATTTTTAGAAGTAAATCCATTAAAAGATGATGGATCACCCATGAAACGTAAAGGTTTATTCGTAGGATCTAAAGAAATGTTAATTAAATTCAGTGAAGCTTTAAATGATGATAAAGTCTTTCAATTAATTGGAGAAATAGAAAAGGTTAATCCTAAAGGAACCAAAGGTAATTCTACTAAAAAACTTGAAATGTGATTTTACTTATTTGCAAATTTTTTTCTATTTTATTTCAGATCTAATTTGTTATTTGAAGTAAGTTTAAATTGAAAATCATTTAATTTTAAAGTATATGCTCTATTAATTAATTAAATAACTAATTTTTTAAACCTCAATTAAAAATACCGAGACCAATACTATGTCGGAGGATTTTGATGGAAAAAGGTGTATCATGTGTAATGGTGAGACATTTCGCCTTGTGCATGACGAATGGATGGCTAGAGCTTTTAGATTTGTCGAAAAAGGACAATTAAAAATGTGTGATAAATGTGGTGCAAAGTATTTAATCTGTCAGCAATGTGGGTCTCTCTTTACTCGCGTACATCCTGCATTAGAAGCATGGGAAGTTAATCAAAAATGTATTGTATGTGGTTATGAGGATCCTGAAGTAAAAGCTTGGGATGGTGTATCCGCTCGCTGAGTGTTTAATCCAAAATTAAGGTAATATTAGAAATTTTCTTTTTATTATTTTCTATTAATTGTTTAAAGGAGTAATTAAATTAGATAGAGATGATTAATTGAAAAAATTAAAATTTATAAAAGAATAGAAAATAGATTAACATATCCTTGTTTATTATTATTAATCAAAGGTCAAGTAAATTTAAATTTTGAAAGAGTATATAATATTTTATTATCCATAAAAGAAAAGAAAAAAAAATGTCAATAAAAATAGATATTGCTAGTCCTGACCAAATTGATTCATTAAGAGAGTTGACTAAACAATTAGTTGAGGGATTAGGTCAAGAATTTGACCCTAAAAGATTTGATTGGGGTATTTCTAGGAGGATTTATGACAAATTGCAAAGACACGGAATACTTATCGCTACTGATGAAGATAAGGATGATGAGGTAATAGGAATGATTATTGCTGAATTGCGCATTGATCCTTTTGGAACTTCTGAAGGATATATTAAACAAGTGTTTCTTAAGGAAGATTATCGGAGAAAGGGCATCGGAGAATTGCTTATAAAAAAAGCTATTGAACATTTGCAAAAAATCAAAGTTGAAAAGGTAAAGGTGAACATTAAAGAAAAAGCAAAGGTAGCAGCCAATCTCTATTCTAAAATGCATTTCAAAAAGGTTTATGAAGTTTTAGAATTAGATTTATCTAAAGAAAAATTTGGAGACTAAATAAATAATAAAAAGTTATAATTTTGAATAATTTAGAAAAACCCTGGGTAGAAAAGTACAGACCAAGGACATTCGATGAAGTTGTTAGTCAAAGCATAGCAGTAAATAATTTACGTAAGTTTTCTAAATCTGGAAATATGCCTCACTTGATTTTTTCTGGACCGGCTGGAACTGGAAAAACAAGCACCGCAATAATTATTGCAAGGGAGATGATTAAAGGGGAAAAATATTTTAGAAATGTACTTGAGTTAAACGCTTCAGATACAGTTAGGATGGACTATGTTAGAAGCGTGATAAAGGATTTTGTAGGTCAAAAAATGATAATTAATGAAAATTCTTTAAAATTCATAATTTTAGATGAAGCGGACAATATTCCGGGTCAAGTTCAGCAGGCACTTAGAAGAATAATAGAGAAAGCGTCTAGTAATGTTAAATTTATATTATTATGCAATTATATTAATCGAATTATTGATCCGATTGTTTCTAGATGTGCTGTATTTAGATTTGTAGGTCTACCTGAAAGTAAAGTAATTGAAAGATTGAAATATATTGCTAAACAAGAGAAAATTAAAGTTCCACAGGATAAGCAGGATATTTTCTATAAAACGCTGTTTTTTATATCCGCTGGTGATTTGAGGAGAGCAATTAATACCCTACAAATGTCTGTAGCACTTGAATTAATAGAGAATTTAGATATGAATGAAATTTTAAGAATATCAGGTTTCTTAGATAATATTACTTTAGATAAATTAATTAACACGATTAAAACTAAAGATTTTGAAGGTTCTAAAAAAATTATTGAGGGTATAAGTAATTTTGATAGTCGTAATTTCATAAAACAGATATTAAACATCCTTCCCAAACTTAACGTTAATTATCAAAATTTGGATTCGATATTATCATATGTTGGTACTATTGATTATCGCGTAAGTCAAGGTGGAGATGAAAATATACAATTAACCTCTCTTATTGCTGAAATAATTAAAAATATCAACAACTAGCTTTTTATGGTGTTTTAATTGAGTATAGAAATTCCTATTTGGCGAATTAAATATCTACCAAACACATTAGAACAAATATGTGGAAGGGACAAATTAAAAGGAGAGTTAAACAGTTTTATTAAATCAAACAACTTTCCTCACCTATTATTTGCTGGCCCAGAGGGTATTGGAAAAACAACTATAGCTAGATTATTTTCAAAAGCATTCTTAGGAGATTTATTTAATCCAAATTTCAAGATAGTATATGCAGATATACCTCTGACAAGGGAAGAAAGGAAGCAAGCTAAAACTGAAGCATACGTTTCAACAAGCAAAATTGGGAGCTTAGCAGGAAGGACAATTACCACTCCCGCATTTTTACAAGTGAAAATTAAACCATTTATCCAATTAAAAGTATTAGGAAGTGCTCCGTTTAAAATCTTAATTATAAAAAATTTTGAAGCATTGGGTTCAAATCAGCAAGGATTTCGACGTTTAATGGAGAGTTATAGTACTAATTGTCGTATGATTTTAATCACAACTAACATATCAAGTATTATAGACCCTGTTATTAGTCGCTGCCAACTTTTAATAATTTCTCCAGTCGATTATACCTCGTTTAAAAATCTAATTCTTAACATTGCTAATAAGGAATCATTAAATATTGAGAATGAAACTATTGAATTGCTTTATAGAATAACCGAGGGTAGAATCTCTAACGCTATTGATTTATTGCAACTAAGTAGTATAAATAGTAAAAGTGTTGATTTAAATAGACTATATGATAATTTAATTAGCTCACAAAATGAATTAATTAGAAGTTTATTATTATTATCCTTTAAGGGAGATTTTTCAAAAGCAAGAGAATTATCTCGTAAGATTCAAGCTAATTACAGATATTCTCCTCATGAAATTTTTAAATTATTACTCAATGAGTTATTAAAGCTACCACTTAGCACGTTTAGCAAGTGTAAATTAATTGATTTAATTGCGAATGCAGATTTTAGAGCAGTTGATGGTTTAGATTCAGATATTCAAGTCTCTAATCTAATAGCTAAAATTTCTTATTTTTCAGAATTTATGTAGGTGATTTAGTGGCAAGTAAGCTTAAAAAAAATATTCCTTGGGTAGAAAAATACCGTCCTCAATCTATTAATGATATGGCTTTACCAACAGCTAAAGTTAAAGGCCATAAAGTAAAGCTAAATGAAGATTTAAAAAATTTCATTAATGATTTCTTCAAAGAAATAGAACAAATTAATATTAAAAATAGAAAAATTAGACAATTTAATCGAAGCCATCTGGAAAAGGAGCAAAAAGAGGAAATAAAAATAGCTCCAGAAAAAGCAGCAATCCTTCTTGAGGGTCCTCCAGGAGTTGGTAAGACTTCTATGGTGTATGCTTTAGCCAATGATTTAAATATGCAGGTTATCGAAACTAATGCCTCTGATACTAGGACAAAAGCTAAATTAGAAGCTAAATTAAAAGAAACTGTAAAAACTAGAGGGATAATGGATTTTATTATGGAGAGTAAGCGTAAATTAATACTTATTGATGAGGTTGATGGTATTTATGGAGTTTCTGATCGAGGAGCATTACCTACTATTTTAGGTTTAATTGAAAGCACTCAATTTCCAATAATTTTATGTTCAAATGAATATAAACAGAATTTACAACCAATATATAATAAAATCAACAAGTATGAGATTAATCCTCTTCCAGATCAGGAAATTTTAAGAGTTGTGAAAAGAATACTTAAAAAAGAAAAGATTTCTGATTTAAGTGAGGAGGATTTAAATCTAATTATTGAAAAAAACCATGGAGACCTTAGGGGAACTATTAATGATATACAAGCAATAAGTCAAGGGGTTATGGATAAAGAATATAAAGATTTGATATTGAAATTACATAGAGATAGTTATGAAGAAATTTTTATATTAATAAGAGATCTATTTCAAAAAGTGAGAACGCTTAAGGAAGCTCGCGACTTAACTGATAAATCTGATGTTGATTACAACTTTCTTTATAAATGGGTGAATGAAAATCTACCCCATTTTATTAATCTTAAGAATGAAATTACTAATGCATATGATAATCTATCAATTGCAGATGAAATTTTTGGAAGAATAAGGAGAAATCAATATTGGTCTCTTTTACCTTATTTCTATGATCTTTTTGCTGGAGGTGTTGCTTTATCCAAGTCTGATAAATCTTCCAAACCTGGATTTCGAAGAGTCTCTTTTCCTCGATATACAACTTCTGGTTTTTTCACAGTAACAGATACTGAAAAATTATTTATTGAAAAAATACAAGAAAAATATAATATTTCTGAGAGGGAAATTATTCAGGAGTTTCTCCCATTTTTAAGGATTCTCTGTAGAAGTTCAAGAAGACAATTAAAGGAGATAGCAGACTGGTTAGAATTAGACGCAAAAGAAAAAAAATTACTAAAATAAAGAAGGGTAATTTTTGAGTTTAATTATCTCTCCATTTATGAGTAGATGCAAATTTATATTTTATTGCTGGAATAATTATAAAGAATAAAAATATTAACAATTTCAGTTAGATATATGCCCTTATTATAGATATTATAAAAATATTCAATATATTTTTAATCTCAAATCTTTTCGAGAATTTAATTAAAAAGTATTAACTACCCAAATTTTTTTAAATATTGTATTTGTAACTTCAATTAATACAAATTAACTTTCTTAAGCTTAAAATGCAAGTTAAAATGAAAGAAACCGAAGAAAAAAAACTTTCTGGAGAAAAAAGCTTTGTAAGATCTAAATCTTCTCAAAGAACTCTCACTCTATCTGGAGCTGCCTCATTTGGAGCACTCTCTATAGTTTTATCGGCGATATTAGCACCAATCATTCCAAGGGTTCCCGTATGGGGTATCGCATATATAGATCCTGTATCAATCGTATGGGTAATGTGCTTTTTTATATTTGGTGCAAAAGCAGGATTGTTGTGCTGTGTAATTGGAACTTTAGGTTTGATGCCTTTTGATCCTTTTGCCCCTATAGGACCTCTAATGAAGTTTTCTGCAACAGTTGCTTTAATAATTATCCCAATACTTTTATTAAGACTATATAAGACTGAAGAAGGAGTTAAAAATAGTCAAAAAATTATGAAAATCTCTAATTTTTTGATAACCAGTTTTTTAGGAGTTCTATTAAGAATAGTAGTTATGTTGTGGTTTAATGCCCTACTCTTTCTAACTTTATTCGCAGATGGTTTTGCTTATGTTAATTTAGAGGTCTTAGGTCTTCCAAATGTGACTGGTTGGTTAGCTATTATCATTATGGTTATTTTTATAAATGCTGAAACAAGTTTATGGGATTTAATAATCCCCTATTTAACTGTATTTGGATTAAAATTAGATGAAAAATTTGGGATTTGGTAATCTAATCTTTTTTCTTTTTTTTTTGAATTTTGACTATTAGAATTCATGAACCCCAAATTTAAAGGAAGATAGAAAATTTATTAATAATATATTTAAAACTAAGAGTGATTTTTAATGGTTGTATCAAAAGAAATTCAAGATTTTTTATTAAATGATGCATTAGAAAGATTTTTAAGATATGTTAAGGTTTGGACAACCTCAGATGTGAACTCTACTTCTTTGCCATCAACCGATAATCAATTTGAGTTAGGAAAGATATTAGTAGAAGAATTAAACCAACTTGGGTTAGAGGATGTTATTCAAGATGAGTTGGGATTTGTTTATGCTTATCTTCCACCAAATCAAGGTTTTGAACACGTTAACCCTATAGGTTTTTTAGCACACTTAGATACCGCCTCTAGCGTAAGTGGTAAAGATGTAAAACCTGTTATCCATAGAAATTATAACGGAAGTGAAATTAAATTTGCTGCTGATAAGGAGTTACTCTTAACTCCTAATGATTCACCACAATTAAAGGAATATGTTGCTCTAGATATAATTACCACCCAAGGAGATACTCTTTTAGGAGCTGATGATAAAGCTGGTATTGCTGAAATTATAGCTGCTTGTTCCGCTTGGAAAAAATTTCCAGAACTAAAGCATGGCCCAATAATTATATGTTTTACTCCTGACGAAGAAATTGGTAAAGGTATTGATAATATCAATGAGAAAAAATTACCTAAAATTTGTTATACAATAGACGGAGGAGAAATGGGAGAATTAGTATTTGAATGTTTTGATGCATGGATCGCCACTATTAAATTTAAAGGTTTAAGTGTTCATCCGGGGGATGCTAAAAATTTGATGATTAATACAGTCCAAATTGCTAGTAGATTTTTTAGTGAACTTCCTGAATTTGAATCACCTGAGCATACAGAAAATAGAGAGGGTTATTTTTATTTATCAACTTTACAAGGAAAGACCGAGGAATCAAATGCTCGGTTATTAATTAGAGATTTTGAACCAAAAAATAACCAGAGACGAGCTGATTATCTAAAAATTTTAAAAAAAGCTTATGAAATACGCTATCCTGGTTTAGTTATCGAATTAGACTTTCTTCATCAATATGAAAATATGTTAAAGTTTATAGAAAAGAAACCAATTATTGTTAATTTAGCTAAAAAAGCAATTGAAAAAGCAGGGTTAAAAGTAAAACTACAGCCAATTAGAGGAGGAACAGATGGAGCTCAATTGAGTGCAAAAGGAATTATTACACCAAATATTTTTACAGGAGGATTATTAGCTCACTCTAGAAAAGAATATATACCAACTTTAGCTTTACAAAAAGCGACTGAGGTTATACTTTATTTAGCTGAATTATGGATTGAAGCTCAATGAAAATAAAAAAGATAATTTTATTATTTTTCTTTCTTAATAATTTTAGAGAAATCTGTAAGGGCAAATATTATAATACAGATAAATAATAGAATTGAGATATATATAAATGCCCATGTAAAAGAAAATATGTCATAAATTAAGCCAAAAATTAGGGACTCTACTAAAGATATAAGCCCAACAGAAAGATAATAATATCCATAAGCACGACCCCTTTTTTTCTTACCTGTTAAATCTGCAATATAAGCTCTTGAAATAGGATCTACAGAAGCTAAATAATATCCGTATACAATGAAAATGATAAATATCAATATTATTGAAAGTAAAGAAAATTCAATAGGAAAAGCCAAAAGAATACAGGAGATTAATAACAACGACAAACCAATTAAAATAATTGGTTTACGACCAATTTTATCAGAGAAAGTTCCGGTTATAGGGGAAAATAATGCATAAACAACATTGCTAATTAAGTATAAGATAGGAATAAAAAAAACTCCTGGGATGTAATTTAAAGCTCTGATTTGGAGGAATGCGATATCTAAGCTAGCGAATTCAATAACTCCTAAAACTATAATTAATTTAATAAAATTTCTATCAATTTTTTCATCTTTAGGTTTTTCTTCCTTAAAACCTAAAATTTTATCAATTTCATTAGGATCAACATCTTTCACTGTTAATATCAAAATAATTGCTAACATACCAGGTAAGATTGAAAAGAATATAATATCAGAGTATGACCATGTTAAAAATAATAAAAGAAAGGCCAAAAGTGAGCCAATTACAGCACCTAATGTATCCATAGCCCTATGGAGACCAAAGGTTTTACCTTTATCAACAGCATAATAAGATATAAGTGTATCTCTTGAAGAAGTTCTAAGACCCTTTCCAAAACGATCTGCTGCTTTTAACCCTAAAACAGATTCCCACGATGAACTTAGTCCTATAATGGGTTTAGATAAATTTGATAAGGTATAACCTGCAACAATAAATGGTTTCCTTTTATTTATCTTATCACTCAACCAGCCTGTGATTCCTTTTAAAATATTCGAAATAGCTTTAGTAATACCGGAAATTAAACCAATAATTAAAGCAGTTCCGCCAATAGATAAAAGGAATTGTGGAAGAATACTTTGGATCATTTCACTTGAAATATCTGTGAATAAAGACACTAATCCCATGATAAATACTTGGACTGAGACTCCTAAAATTAGCTTTTGTGATCGATGAGAGTTATTTCCTTGTGCCATTTTTAGTAACTTTTTTTATTAGAATAAATATATTAAAAATAATCGAATAAAAAAAATTATGATTCCAATGTCTGAAAAAAATACTTTAAAGATAATTGATGGAACACTTAAAAGTGTAGAAGACAATTTTAAACAATTTATTGATGTTTTGGAAACCGCTAAGAATGAATTAATTATTTTAGAACAGGATAAAACTCAATTAAGTCAGGATAAAAATCTTTTAGAGCGTGAAAAACGTCAACTAGAAGAAGCAACAAGATTGCTAGAAACTGAAAAACAAGCACTTGAGAGAGAAAAGGCAGAATTAGAACTAGAAAAGCAGAAGTTAGAAGTGGAAAAGGCAGAAAAAGAACAAAAAATAGGGGAATTAACTAGTGAACAGTTACGATTATTAGATGAATACAAAAAAGTAAAGGTTGAATTAAAGAAATTTGCTAAAGCAGCTGCAGAAGCAGAAGAAGCCGAGTTTAACTTCGAAAAGATTCAAGCCTTGCTTTCTATATTTAGAGTCTTAGTGGAAAAAATATGGCAGGGCCACCCACATTATAGGGTTTTGAGTTTACTTCATGGAGAAAAAGAGATAATGACAAGGGAAGAGTTAAAAAATACTACTGGAATTGGAGGAGCTTTCATTCTGCGGGCAGTACAAGAATTAGCGAAGGTAGAACTCGTTGATTATGACATAGATACTGGAAGTGTTAAATTAATTAACCGTTTATATCCAAAGAAAGCGTTAGATGAGTGAAAATTAGATTTCTCTATATTATTCATTAGAAATTTGTCTTATATATTCCCTTTTTAAAAATGATTAATCCGGATTTCAATAATTCCTCTTAATAAAAAAAATCAGCTTATATATTTTGCTTGTCCTGAAGAGCCTAAAACTTCTTTATTCTTTCTTTTTATCATTTCAATTAATTCTTGACGCGCAGCTCCAAGATACTGTCTTGGATCAAAATGATCTACGTGTTCTTTAAAATATTTTCTTATCATAGCTGTAAAGAGTATGCGACTATCTGTAGCTACATTAATTTTACATACACCATATTGAGTTGCTTTTCTTAATTGCGCTTCTGGCACTCCAAAACTCTTTTTTAAGGACCCTCCATAATTATTAACCATGTCAACATATTTTTTTGGGACTGAGGATGCTCCATGAAGTACTATTGGAAATTTTCCTAATCTCTTTCTTATTTCTTGGAGAATATCAAATCTTAGTTCTGGTATATCTTCAGCCCTTTCTACCCTAAATTTATAGGCCCCATGAGATGTTCCTATAGCTATTGCCAGGGAATCACATCCTGTTCTATTTATAAAATCTTCCACTTGTTCGGGATCGGTGTATCGTTGAATTTCTACTTCTTTTCCTTTATTTTCTCTGCCTATAATCCCTAATTCTGCTTCTACGTTAACGTCTCTTTGATGAGCATAATCTACCACTTTTTTTGTAATCATAGTATTCTTCTGATATTCTAAATGACTTCCATCAAACATTACACTAGAAAAACCCATACCAATACAAGATTTACACGATTCAAAAGAACTCCCATGGTCTAAATGTAGTGCAATAGGAATATTATACCCTAAATTCTTTGACATTTCAACGCATCCCTCTCCCATATATCGAATCATTGATTTATTTGCATACTTTAACGAAGTTTGGGTAATCTGAATAATAACGGGCGAATTTGAATCTCCACAACCAATAATAATTCCTTGTATTTGCTCAAGATTACTTGCATTATATCCAGGTATAGCAAATTTCCTTTCCAAGGCTATTTCAAACATTTTATTTGTATTTGAAAGCCCCAATTCTTCAAATGAAACCATAATTATCACTTTTTATATTTTTGAAACTAATTATATTATATCAGTATAAAAAACCTTAAAAATTGAAGAGATAAATTTAGATTACAACAATCTTATCTAGAGAAAATATCTAAAAATTATCTAGAAAATTGGATACTATCTTATAATTAAAAAAAAGAAATTTGATAATTTTAGATAGAAATATTAAGTTTTTGTCTTAATTCTTTATATCTTGAACGAAGTGTTACCTCAGTCACCCCAATTGAATCTGCGATTTGTTTCTGGGTATAACTTTTATTCTTTATTTTACATGCTAGATAAATACCTCCACCAACTATCCCTTTCGGATCTTTTCCACTACTAGAAAATTTGGAAATGAAAGTATTTACTATTTTTGTGGCTAAATTTTCAATTTCTGAAGATAATCCTAATTCAGCAATATATCTTGGAATTAGAGCACTTGGCTTAGTATTTGGTGCTTTTAAATTTAATTCTCGAATTAATACTCTATAACATCGTCTAACATCTTTATCTTTTTCAGCAGTTTCCTCTAAGATTTCGTGTAGAGTTCTAGACAATCTGTATTTTCTAATTGCATAATATAAACAAGCTGCAATCATAGAGTTTATTGATCTACCTCGAAGTAATTTTTGCTTAAATACCTCTCTATAAAGACGCATTGCTTCTTCCTTTACATGATTAGGTAAATTCAAATTAGTACTAATTCTTTTGAGTTCTGTGGTAGCAATTAGTATGTTACGTTTTTTCCAAGATATTCTCGTATCCCATTTTGCTGCCCTTTTTAAGTCAGGGTTATCTATTTTCTTTTTATCTATTGTTGTAGTTAATCCAATATCTGGGACGAGACTTGAAATGGGCGCGCCAGTTCTTTCCCTTTTGGATTTTTCCTCATTACTATAAGCTCTCCTCCCACTATGAGAAAAATCAACATTTTTTTCCTGTATAACTAACCCACATTGATTACAAACAACATCTCCAGTTTCCTGGAGTGAAATAATATTACCCCCACATTCGGGGCATGAACTGATGGTTTTATTCAAATTATAAACAACATTTTTATCAAACTTCATCATTTTTTTTATCACCTATTTATAATCCTGCTGCTTTTAATTGTTCAATTATTTGTTTTTGGGTTTTATTTAATCTTTCAGGAACTTGAATTTTTATTCTAATTAATAAATTCCCTCTTACATTTGAATTAATTTTGAAAAATCCTTGATTTTTTAATCTTAATGTAGATGAATTACTTGTTCCAGGAGGTACTGTTACATTTAATGTTTTTTCAATACCAGGGACTTGAATTTTACCACCCAAACTTGCAACTGAGAAGGGAATTTCATGTTCTATGTAAAGGTCATCACCTCTCCTTTCAAAAAGAGAGTGATCCCTCATATGAACTGCAATATACAAATCTCCAGGAGAACCTCCATTTTCTCCGGGCATTCCCTTTCCCTTTAATCGTAATTTTTGGTCGTCTCTAATACCTTTAGGTATATTGACAGTTAAGGTCTTCATTTGACCAGATATTGGATCTTTATATTGAATCTTCTTTTTCCCTCCATAAAACGCATCCATAAAATCAATCTCCATATCATATCGTAAATCATCTCCTTCTCTTGGATAATTATATGATGGGGAACGAGCTCTGGTACTACCAGTGCCTTTTTTCGTAAATACATCAAAAATATCTCCCAAATCATTGAAAAAATCAGAACCTCCAAATCCCCCTCTTGAAGATTTATTATTTCCAAAGATTTCACTAAAATCAAATCCTCCTGGGTTACCAGCGGTTGAATAGTAATAAGTTGTGCTTCCATCTGGACTTCTATTTGTTCTTCCGCCCCCAGGAAATCCCTGCGCCCATTGTTGGTGTGTTGATGGATCTCCATCTACTACGCCAAACCTGTCATACATTTCTCTCTTTTTATCATCACTTAAAATACTATAAGCCTCGTTTATTTCTTTAAAAGTTTCACCTGATTTTGGTTCATCTGGATTTACGTCTGGGTGATATTTCCGAGCCATTTTTCGAAATGCTCTTTTTATTTCTTCTTTTGTAGCATTTTTTGGGACGCCTAAAATTTTATAATATTCTTTAGCCATTTTTGACCCTTTTATTTAATAATTATCATAATAATCGTGAATTAATATAAAATAAAAAAATAAAATTAAAAAAAAATGTAATTATTCATATTCTGCATCTACAACGTTATCTTGGCCAGTAGCACGTCTAAATTGTTCTTCTTCAATTTCATCTTGAGTTTTTCCCTGATATCCTGAACTTTTTCCGCCCATACCTCCAGGTGGGACTTCTTGATGCGCACCTTGTTCTTGTCCATAAATCCGAGCTGAAACTTCATGTAATGACCTTTGCAAAGCTTCTACTGTGCTTTTAATTCTGGAGAGATCATCTGATTCCATAGCACTACGCAAATCTGAAATTTTCTCGAGAATCTTTGATTTCAAATCTCCGATTCCAGCCTCATTTTCTTTAATAAGTTTCTCTGTTTGGTATATCAGAGCTTCTGCTTGATTTTTAGCTTCTGTTAGTTCTTTGAAGTTCCTATCTTCTTCAGCATTTCGTTCCGCTTCTCTTATTTTTTGTTCGATATCGCCTTCAGACATTTTTGTTGAGGCTGTAATAGTTATACTTTGACTTTTTCCCGTTCCTTTATCTTTTGCCGATACATTTAATATACCATTTTGATCTATATCAAAAGTAACTTCGATTTGAGGCATGCCCCTTGGTGCCGGAGGAATACCAGTCAAATGAAACTTACCCAATGTTATGTTATCTGCAGCTCTAGGTCTCTCTCCTTGTAAAACATGAATTTCTACTGCAGGTTGATTATCAGCAGCTGTACTAAAAATTTCAGTTTTTTTAGTTGGAATAGTGGTATTTCTTTCAATTAATTTAGTAAAAACCCCGCCTAATGTTTCAACTCCTAATGATAATGGAGTAACATCTAAAAGCAGTAAATCTTCGACTTCCCCAGTTAAAATTCCACCTTGAATTGAAGCACCAATAGCAACACATTCCATAGGATCGATGCTTCTTTCAGGTTTTCTACCTAAGAATTTCTCAAACTTCTCTTGAACACTTGGCATTCTTGTGGGTCCACCTACTAATATAACTTTATCAGCTTCTCCTTTCTTCAGATTTGCATCGTTCAATGCTTTAATGATTGGAGCCTCTAATCTTTTCAAAACAGGTTCAATCAATTGTTCTAATTTTGCTCTTGTAATTGACATGTTAAGATGTTTAGGTCCAGAATCTGTAGCTGTAATGTAGGGTAGATTTATATCAGTTGTAATTGAAGTTGATAACTCAATTTTAGCTTGTTCTGCAGCTTCTTTGATTCTTTGCATTGCCATTGAATCTTTTCTCAAGTCAATACCTTCTTTAACTTTAAACTCATCAATTATGTAGTCAACAAGAATTCTATCCATATCTGTACCACCAAGTTGAGTATCTCCAGCAGTGGAAATAACTTCGAATACTTGACTATCCATTTCCATTATAGTGACATCAAAAGTACCGCCACCAAGATCCAAAACAGCAATCTTTAGCCTAGCATCTTTCTTATCTAATCCATATGCTACGGCGGCGGCAGTGGGTTCGTTGATTAAACGCTTAACGTTCAATCCCGCGATCTTTCCCGCATCTTTCGTAGCTTGTCTTTGATTATCATTAAAGTAAGCTGGAACAGTAATTATTGCCTCGGTAACTTCTTCACCTAAGTAAGCGCTAGCATCCTCTTTGATCTTTCTTAAAATCATTGCTGAAATTTCCTGTGGAGTATAATCCTTTCTATTAATTGTTACCTTGTAAGAAGTGCCCATTTTACGTTTAATAGCTGTTATAGTTCGATCTGGATTTGAAATAGCTTGTCTTCGTGCGGGTTCACCAACTAATCTCTGTCCATCTTTCGTAAATGCTACAACTGAGGGAAACGCTTTACCCCCTAATGTATTGCCTTCTGCACTAGGAATAATCGTTGGCTTACCACCAATCAATACGGCAGCAGCAGAATTTGAAGTTCCTAAATCGATACCAATTATTTTTCCCATATTTCTTCACTTTTTTCTTATTTTTTGTTTTTTAATTTTTTATATTAAATTTTAATTTTGATACTTTAACCCCTGCGGGTTTCAATATAGTGTTATTAAAATAATAACCTTTATCTAATTCTTCAATAATAGTATTTTCAGGGAGATTATCGCTCGCTTCAACCATAAGAGCTTCATGCTTATAAGGATCAAATTTCTGTCCTTCACATTTCATCTCTCTTACTCCCTCCTCTTCGAGAAATTTTTCAAAGTTCTTTATAATCATCTCAAACCCTTTTTTTACATACTCACTATTTTCTAAAGTCTCTAAGATTTTTAATGCCCGGTGTAAATCTTCATAATGTTTAATCAATTTTTTTAGTATTTCTTCCTTTATTCTCATTTTATACCTTTCATTTTCACGATGATTTGATTTCTTATAATTTTCGAAATCAGCTTGTACTCTTACGAGTGAATTTAAATATTTTTCTGTCTTCTCCTCTAAATCTTTAAGCTTTCTACCATCATCTCTCATTTCCTCAAGTTGTCTGTGTAATTCTGATTTTTTAGCTTCGATGTCTTTAAATTTCTTAACTAAAGTCTCATATTTTTCAGCAATTTCTCTCAATTGCCTATATTCGTTTTTAGATATTGTAATCTTGCTATAAGGGTCCTCTAATGACCTCCGAGCATTGAAAAATTTATCATAATAGTCTTCAAATACCATTTTTTTCAATTTATTTTTGTCAATTAATTTTTATTGTCAACTTATGATTGACAATTACTATATGTTGAAATAAGTATTTAAAGGTTTCGATTTTAAATAATAATGCGTATAAAGTTACTTTTTGATTAAAATTAATACTTTTATGAATACATCCTAAAAAATTATATTTAGAATTTTAAAATACATTTTTTATTTTAAAATTAGTAAACTTTTAATCGATTAGTGTTTTCAATTAAACAGTAACAAAAGAGACGTAGTTTGATTCCTCTTTTTGATTATTATTTTGGAACTATGGTTCTATAATTAAAATATCATAGAAATATAATAGAACTTTTAAGTTTTTACAATTTTTATAGATTTAATAATAAAGTTATATAATATAAGGTAATGATTAGGAAAAAAGAGGAGAAAAATGAAGGTTAAATGGAAAACATTTAGGAAATCATATCCATATATTTGTACTAATTGCGGAGAGTTTTCTAATATGGAAAGAGTATATTGTGAAAACTGCGGTAAAAAAGATTGTCTTAGGGATATCACTAAAGATGATTATGAGAAGCATCAAGGGATAATAAAAGAGTAAATTAATAAAACTATGAATATGATTATAATTTACTTCTAATTTATATTTTTATGGATTTCTTTTTGTCAATTTCACATCTAAGTTTTTTTTTCCTACGAATTTTAGAAAGACGCTTATATCTTCAGTTCTACAAATTGGTGGATCAAAGTTATCCCAATATTTAAGAATCACTTTTATAGAAAATAAAATTGGTGAAATTATAATAGCCTTGTATACATTCGTTTAATCAACCCAAAAATGTCTTGCTAAACTTCTTCTTTTTTCCCATAATTCATTTTTTTTAGAGAAAGCTATAATCCCTAACCCTTGATCTGCATCTTTTATTTTCCACATACCGCTTACAGCACCAGTAAGGGCGGCTGATAAAACTTCAAATCCTTGAGCAGTATAAAGGTCACACTCAACTCCTCGGTTTATTATAAACTTTAATTGCCTTAAACCCTGTTGATTTTTAGATTTAAGCACTTCTAGTAATTTATATACTTCAGCATCAAGTTTATCATTTGGAACTATGCGATTCCAGAGATTCCACTCGACAGCACGTTTTGCAGTATGTAAAGCTCCAATAAGGTTTATTTCTTTTGCCCTACGTCTTCCGATTAAACGTGCAAGTCTAGTAGTACCACCCCAACCTGGAGTGATTCCTACATCTACCTCAGGCATTCCCCATTTAGCTCGCTCTGTGGCAATAACAAAATCACATGCCATAGTTATTTCTAAACCACCACCAACAGCATATCCATCTACAGCACCAATTGTAATTTTATCTAATTCCTCAAGTTGGTTCGCCATATTTTGATAATACCTAGCTCTTCTAGTAATATCATTCGCATCACCCCATTTTATCATTTCAGTAATGTCATCACCTACACAAAAATTGTTTCCAACTCCTTTAATCACTAAAAATTTTATTTTGGTAGATTGTCGTACTAATTCTATTGCGGTTAATATTTCGTCAGAAAGTTTCATACTTAAGGCATTTAAAACTTTAGGGCGATTTAGGGTTATATATGCTACTTGTTCTTTTTCTTCATAAATTAATTGTTCAAAATTCATGAAGTAAAATTGAATTTATATAAATTTAAGCCTTTCTTTATTCAGAACAATTATAATAATTAGAAATAAAAAAAAAGGGTTAAAAAAAGTTTACTATTCTTTTTTCCAATTATACTTCTTTGGACCGGCAAACAATAGCAAAAATGCTGGAACTAAAATAAGTATACCTGCCCATCCCCACATACCAAATATAGTGATAATAACGCCCCAAACTAACATCCATGGCATTCTAAGTTTCCCAAGATTTAGTACCCAATCATATAAAGCATCCCAATCTTTTGCAGCACATTTATTTGAAAACTTTGGTTTTATGATTGCAACTGCTATAATGATTATTACTACTCCCCAAAGCATACTCCAAATTGGGAAAAATAGTGGCCTGTGAAGATATGATGGCATGGTCGCATTCCATGCTATATTAACAAATAAAACCCATGCATAATAACTCACATCTATTATTCCGTTTATAAGTACAACAATCCAAGCCCATTTACCCATACCAGAGGCAAGTGATTCATGTTTCCAACCAGTTGATTCTCCCATATCTTTCATTACCTCAATCCTTCATTTTCGATTTTAAATTGATTTTAAATAATATTTAGGTTTTTTATATTTTAAGTTTTCACTTATACCTAAAGTATTAATTTGTTTGTAAGAAAAAAATATAATACGTCAATGAAGTCAAATAAAAGGAATTATAAATAGAATTATATAATGTTTTTAATCTGAGTTTGGTTCAATAATTTCTCCTACATAATAAAGACCTACTAAATTTCCTCTATTTTGAAATTTCCTTGAAACTAATAAGATAATGACATGTTCATTTTCGTCTAAGTTTCCAGTTTCAACTCCATACTTAACAGATTGTTCTATTAAGCTTTCTACGTCTAAATTGAAGAAATCTATATTTTCAATATGGATTGGTTGGACTCCCCACACTAAACGTAATTCTCTAGCAGTTTTTTTAAATGGCGTCATTGCGATTATCGGTAATGGTGGGCGGAATTTTGAAATCATACGTGCACCGTAACCTCGTCTAGTTATTACCAAGATTTTTCCTCGAAAATTTAATTCTTCCATTTCTTTAGCTAATGCATGGATTGCATGGCCAAGAGTTTGAGTATGCGTTAATCGATCAGAATCATAATCATCTGGTGATCTTAAAGGAGTATGTTGGCTAGCTGTAGTAGCGATTTTATTCATATATTCGACAGAATTTATAGGAAATTTACCAACAGCAGTCTCTGCAGAGAGCATTACCGCATCAGTTCCATCTATCACAGCATTATAAATATCATTAGCCTCAGCGCGAGTTGGAATAGGTGTGTTTGTCATTGATTCTAACATTTGGGTTGCTACAATAACAGGCTTTCCTTCTTTATTACACTTATAAATAAGCTCTTTTTGTTTAATAGGGACTTGATCTGGAGATATTTCCACTCCTAGATCTCCTCTAGCTACCATTATTGCATCAGAAACTTCTAAAATTTGATCAAAATTATCCAATGCAACTGGTCGTTCTATTTTTGAAATTAACTTTATTTCATTATTGCCATAATTTTCAAGAAGTTTCTTTACTGTTAGTACATCCTTTCCTCCAGAAACAAAAGAAATTGCCACAAATTCAGGATTTAGTTGAGAGATAAATTCAAGATCTTTTATATCCTTTTCAGTGGGAACTCTCGTTTCCAATTCACCATGGGGTATATTTACTCCTTTATTGTTACTTATTAAGCCACCTGCAATTATTTCACCTATGAAATGATCCTTTTCTTTACTTTTTATTTTAATCTTAATAATCCCATCATTAACATAAAAAAAATCTCCTTTCTTCATGGATTTTAGAAATCCGACTAAGGGTACGGAAAATTGAGTTTGGTCTCCTCCACCATCTATTTCGTTCTCGTAAATTTTTACTTCTTGACCTACATTTAAATTATATGCCTCATCATTTTTGAATTTGCCAACCCTTATTTTTGGTCCTTGAATATCTGCTAAAATTCCCACATAATCATCAATTTCCCTAATTCTCCCAACTAATTCTCTTTTTTCATCATGCGTTCCATGAGAAAAATTTAGTCTAAAGATATCCACACCAGCATCTATTAAATTTTTAATCATATTTTTGGAATTTGAAGCTGGACCTAAAGTAGCTATTATTTTAATAGTATTTTCACGAAAAGACATCTAAATCAATTTTATATTATTTCTTTTTTCTTTAAAAATTATTTATCTTCTATTAGCTTTTGTATTTTATCTAATTTTTTTTTAAAGTTTATACTTAATTCTTTCAAGATTTTAACTGATTTCAAAAAATCATCCTTATTTCGAAGTTCCTTTAAAGATAATAAACTTATTCTAAAGTTTTTTGGATAGATTGAGAATTGAATTAATTTTATATTCCCGATCTCTTTTATAAGCTCTTTTGCAATTAATACTAAGAAATCAGAGCTTTGAGATGCTAAAATTATTGCTAAAAAATGTCTAAATTTTGGGTCATTGTAATAATTTTTGACTTTAATAAGATAGTAGTTTTTAAATTCTTCTTTCATTTCATAAAAATTTTTAATTTTTAGAATTCTTGGCATTCCATCTACAATTTCTGAAATAGAAGGATATCTAGCTTTTAATTCCTTAGCTTGATTAATTATTTCAGTTTTAAGAAATAATTCTAAGAATTCTATATTTGATGATGTTTCGTCTTTCAAGTTAATTTAACTCTATGTGTAGTTTTTTAATGAAGATTAATAATAGAAAAATTAATATTTAATATAAATCCTTGATAACAAAATTCAAATCTAGATCTTTTAGAGTTTTTTCTAATGGATACCCATTTTCTGGATTCCATCCCATTTTAGTACAATATCCTTTATAGAAATCTTTATACTCAACAGATATACCTTTAGCAGGCCCTTTTTGATCAGGTGGATGTCCAGTAA
>JBATUM010000086.1:0-23336 GCA_049671145.1 Promethearchaeia archaeon | reverse complement strand
GAGGAAAGCCATTAATGACTTCATTTTTAACAAACCGTAGAAATTCAGGAATTGGTCTTTCTTTTGCAACATCCTCTTCAAGATCAAATATTTCATCTTCTATTATCTGGGGAAGAATTTCTGGAATGCCTAATCCTTTAAATTCTTCCTCTATATATGAAATTCCTTCATTTTTAAGAATTAAAAGTGTTTCTGATGCATTGGCGGGGACTTGATCTTGAAAATACCCCTTAGCTAGAAAGGCAGTTGGTATTAAACCTATACCCACTATTAATAGAATCAAAGAAAGCCTTAATTTGGATAGCTTAGACATAATAAATTATTTATTGTATACTTTATAAACTTTTACTCATGACTTTTAACGAGTTTTAATTTAAAAAAACTTTTAAAAGCATTTAATATAAATTAATTTTATGGATATTAAAAATATTTCAAAACAAACCATAGATATTATTTCAGTATTCAGTGTATTATTATTGCCTTTTTACATGATTTCAGCATTTATACTACCAGACATACCAGAATTTTATTATTCTTGGTATCTCAGTAATTTTCTTATAGCAGATTATAGTACGATTAGTTTTATACTTTTTTTCGTAGTTTTTGTAGTAAGTTTTAAATTCAAGGAGAAAACCCAAAATACTTTGATTTTTATATTAACTCTTCTTATTTCGGCATTCTTGCTTATATTTTTCTCAATTACTTGGAGATCTGAACACTATATCATCTTAACAATCATAAGTGGTCCTTTCAGTGGGTTTTCAACTACAGTTATGTATGAATTCTCTCTTAATAATATATTCCCTAGACAAGAAAATAGGACTAATATAATAATATCTCTAGTTGTTATTCTTGGGTTACTACTTTATTCTTTCGTCATCTTTAACTTTTTGGGTTTATATTATTGGAGATTAATATTCGTTATCACAGGAGGCTCACTTATCATAGCATCTTTCTATATTAATGCAATAGTTAAAACTACTGAAATAAACTGAATTTATATAACTTCCAATAATATTTTTCCTTATTTTTAAAAAAGCATGAAGTAATTAAATAAGATTTACAGTCATCTTAATAAAAAAGTAAATCTGATTTAATTATTTAAAAAATTTAATATATCATTCAATAGATTGAGGGTCATTATTTTTATCTTTAGAAATTATAGGATATCCACACATCGAGCAGTATAGTGCTTGCCTATTAATTTCAGCTCCACACTCTGAACATCTTGTTTTAAAGTCAAGGGTGGGAGGTATTTTTTTTACAGCATTTTCAAAAATTTCTTTCAAACTATTTTTTACCTCTTCCATCCTTTGATTTCTTTCGTTTTCAGGGTATGATTGAATGTAAATTGAAGAGAGTTCGACAAGGAAATTCTCAATAAATCTTAGTTGATCTTCAAAGTTTTTATTAACTTTCACTTTGAGAATCTGTTCTCCTGCTTCTGTTAAAGAATAAACTTTTCTAATTGGACCTAATGGACTTTTAACAGGTCTAAATTTTAAAAAATTTTCCTTTTTTAATTTTGATAAAATCGGATAAATTGTGCCAGATTGAGCTTCCCAAGTACCAGCGAAATGTCTATTCAAATTCAATATGAGATCATACCCAGATAATTCCTTACTATTGAAGATCGTTTCAATAATAGTAAATTCAAGGGGAGTAATTTTATTCCTTGTAATATCTTCTAAAATGCCTTGTTTTATTTTATCTTTTAATTCATCCAAATCTTCTTCAAGGTTTAGGAATTTACCAAGCCACACTAGTTTAATACACCCTACTGATTCATTTTTTTTTTCATTTTTTCTAACTCTTTCTCAACGGCATGCTCAGTTCTGGATTTTAAGGTGCCTTCACTATCAAGGGAAGGTCGTCGATATATGAAATATGATATTAAATGAATAACTAATCCTGTGCCCCAAAATATTGTTGGAAATACCACCCAGTAAAAATCAGGAGTTGCCATTATATTTATAATGAAGAGATATAAAATAACAAAAATATAAGCAACAGAATGAAATAACACTGCTCTCTTGGCTCCAGGGTATATTCCCTTAGCATAAACAATATATGTTGCTATGTGTTCAGCAAGTCCAATTAACCATCCAAAGAATGGAAAAATTACCCATAGAGCAGTTGGATTAAAAAATAAATTTAAAATTAGCAATAATGTATTAACTACAATAAATATTCCTACATGAATTTTAACTGACATTCTAAAACGTACTTTGTTTAAAGCAATTCTACGTAAATGTTCTTCTGAAAATCCAGAATAATTTTTTTCAACCAAACTGATTACCAATTTATATTTTTATTTTAATTTATAAAGGAAATTATAGTATTATATATGATTTATATGTTGTTTATTCTATATAAATGTTGTTGAGTCTACATAGTGAAAATAGCTTAAAAAAAATCTTTACAATATGATTAAAAATATCAAAACTATTAATAGTAGGATAAAGTTTTAATATCTCAATTTATATAGAAAAATCATCTAATAAGAATTTAATGCTATGTCTTTTCTTTCAGAATATATTGAAAAACTGGAGAATTGGGACCAAAGAATCTTCCTAAGTTTATATAATAGTGATTTTAGTAAACGAACTAAGATTTTTGCTGAAATTTACTCTTTCTTTGGTAGTTTATATTTCTGGGGTATTATGTGGTTAATATGGTTTATCTATGGGTATATCACAAAGGATTATTACTTGCTCGTGATTTTCACAAGCGGATTCGAACAAAGTGTAATAATACATAGTCTTATTAGATATCGTTTAATAAGGAGAAAACGCCCTTATATTACTTTGGAAAGCAAAGGGGTAAAAAAACATGATGATTTTATAAGAATCCCCTACCTAATGTCAGAATCTGAACAAAAATCTTTTCCAAGCGGTCATGTTACGTTTTTTCTTTTTTTTGGAATAATTTTTGCTTGGTATTTTAATAATATTTATATATTCATTATATTCTTTGGTTTAGATATTGTGATGGCTATTTCTCGGCTAATTTTAGGAGTTCATTTTCCTATTGATGTAATTTTTGGGTTTATTTTTGCATTTGTATACGCTTTCTTATATCTTGGATTTACATATCAATTATGGGTCGATTTTTACTATTGGATTGGGCCAATCTTTTCTGATATCATACATTTCTGGAGATAGACGTGTGTTTTTTAAGGAATAAGTAATTTAAAAAACATTTTTAAAAATTAATATTATCTTTTCTAAAATCTCTTATTTTTGATTACGTGTAAAAGTAAGTTTTAAATTTTTTTACTCCTTTTCACTGGTTATGGAAATTGAGGATAATTTAAAAAATTCAGAAAAATTAGGTGGTTTTTTTTATCTTTTAAGAAAACTCTGGACGAATTTTCTTTTATATAATTCTTATGCATTTACCTTGTCTACAATTTTCATTAATATTTTAATTTTTTCGAATATAATGTGGCCAGGAGAGGACCCTCATGTGGCTGAATTAGGATTAATAGTGGGTACGGGTATGTATGGTATGGCTATATCTGGTATCATATTTGGCATTTTAGCTGATAAATATTCACGTATAGTATTAATGTCATTAACAGAAATAGTTTTTGGAGTTGGATTACTTTATAATGGTCTTGCTCCTGCCGGATTAGGAACAACCACTTTTATGTTTTTCTTAGTTTTCAATTTAGTTAGAAGTTTTGCTTCTGGTGGTTTTTATCCTATTATTAATTCTTTTGCAAATGATTCTACAGAAGAAAAACAACGCTCTCAATTTTTTGGGATTTTACAGGCGCTTTTTCAACTTTTTCAAATAATTGGAATGTTAATTTCAGCATTTTTATTTGAAAATCTTTTTTGGAGAGAATACTATTGGTTTACAGGTTTAATTTTCATTATTTTTGGATTTGTAATTCTTTTAAAAGGAAAAGAGCCAAAAAGAGCCGCAACTCATGATGAATTAAAACATATTCTAATAGATGAAAAAATTAAGTATAATTATAAATTAACCAGTGAAACTATAAAATCAACTATTTTTGCTCCTACAAACCTTGTAGCTTTTATTGAGGGTGTATTTACTACAATTTTATTGATGGTTCCTGATTTTTTATTTATTCCTTATATACAAGCTCGTCCACATTACATATCCCCGTCAGTTTCAAGTATTTATATGATAATTTTTGGTCTTCCTGGCGGCTTATTTGGATCTTTAGCATTAGCTAAACTTTCTGACAAATTAGCTAAGAGAAATATTAAAAATAGAATATATATGATTGTCTTGTCTGTTGTTATTCTTTTTGGTTTCTATATAGTTATATTTTCCCTTCCTTTCCCTCATTTATCAGAGGAAGAAGGTAAAAATCTATTCTTTGTATTCTCATTTCCTATATTATGGGTAATGGGTTCATTAGTATTTCTCGCTCGTGCTGTTGTTGGGTTGTGGAATATAAATCAGCCACCAATATTACAAGCAATTAATTTGCCAGAAGCTCAGGGGACAATTAGTTCAGCAAACCAATTCTTGGAGCTGATTGGTAGCGGTTCCGGTCCTATTATAGCAGGTTTTCTCTTGGCGTCATTTAATCAAAATTATCAAATAGCCGTATCTATAACAATGAGTATTGGAATAATTGGTGGTTTATTATGGCTTCTTGCCACAAGATGGGTAAATAAAGATGTAGAACGAATCTCAAATATCCTAAAACAGAGAGGAATTGAATTGCGTAAAAATAATACCGATAAAATTTAAAGAAATCTCCATATTTCTACTTCTCCTCTTCTTTTTCTCTAAAAAAACTTTCATAATATCAATTTGAAACTAATATAAAGAATTAAAAATTTCTTTTATTTAAATTAATTTTTTTGCTTTAACAAATATTAATTTGAGTAGATATTTCATATGAATGAGAATCAGATTAATAATGAAGATATTCGTCCAAATCTCTCTTGCCATAAGTGTAATAGTTTGAATTACTGCACAATTGGACGTCCAAATAAGAAAATTGGAAATTGCCCAATGATATATAATTCTGAAATTCAAAAAGAAGCAAAAGTCTTGTATGATGCAGATGATTTTATAAAAAGCTCCACTGCTGTTGCATCAATTGTGGAAGCAAAGGGGTATATTCATTGGCCTCGATTAAAAGATACTATTGAATATGCTAAAGGAATGAATTATAAAAAAATTGGTTTAGCTTTTTGCATTGGTCTCTTAAAAGAAGCTGAAAAAATTGCAGAAATTTTAGAAAAATATGGATTTGAAATATTTTCTGTTTGTTGTAAAACTGGAGGTATTAAAAAAGAAGAAGTGGGCGTACCAAAAGAATATACAATGAACTCCAAAACTGGATATGTAATTGGGTGGATAACATGCAATCCAGTGGCTCAAGCTTTGTTATTAAATAAATACAAAACAGATATTAATGTAATAATTGGTCTATGTGTTGGACATGATATTAGTTTTACTCATCTATCCAAAGCACCGGTTACTACTTTAATTGCAAAAGAAAGATTTGCTCCCCATAATCCCGCATCGGTGTTATTCTCTCATTACGGACAAGCTTTCTTTAATTTAGATCTCGAAAAAATGAAAAAAGAAATGCAATAAAAAAGGAATAAAAAGGATTCAACATATAAACGAAAAATCTTAATACCAATCAATAAATTCATCTATAGATCTTCTTTCTCTCTCCTTTTTACTTTTTCCTTCCATTGCTTCATCAATAATACCGAAAGTAATAATACACATGAGTTCATATTTTTCTGTTGGAAGCTTGAAAATCTCGTTTATTTTTTCCTTATTCTTTAAGATTTCTCCGATCCATACTCCCCCTAATCCTTTTGCATGGATTCCTAAAAGAATGTTCTGGATAAAAGCACCCATGGCTTGAAGATCTTTTGTTCTATCATAACATCGATCGAGATCTAAAAATATTACAAGATTAACATAAGCACTTTCAATAATACCGCCATGTTTAGACTGCTCAGCAATCATTCTTTTTACGGTTGGATGGGCTACGATACAGACTTTCCAAGGTTGTTTATTTTGACCGGATGGTGCCCATCTACCACATTCTATTATTTCTTTTATTGTATCATTTTCAATCTTTTTATAGATAAAATTTCTAACGCTTCGTCGGGACTTTATAAGATCTATTAATTCCAAAGTTTTTGATTCCATAATTTAAAAATAGGGCATTGAAATAATTTATACTTTTCTTAAAATTACACGCTGCTATAAATTAATTGAATAAAGATTTTATTATTTTAAATATTGAATAATTTATGAGTGGGGATAATTTAAAGTGGTGGCAAAAAACAGTTGTTTATCAAATTTACCCTAGAAGTTTTAGAGATACTACTGGTAATGGAATAGGGGATCTAAGAGGTATATTTGAAAAACTTGATTATTTAGAAGGATTGGGGGTCGAAACGATTTGGTTTAGTCCATTTTTTAACTCTCCTCAAGGAGATCATGGTTATGATGTTTCTGATTTTCGATCTGTAGATCCTGATTATGGTACAATGAGAGATTTTGATGAACTTCTCAATGAAATACATAACAGAAATATGAAAATCGTTTTAGATTTAGTGCTTAATCATACTTCAGATAAGCATCCATGGTTTAAAGAATCAGCTTCCAGCAGAGAAAATTCTAAAAGAGATTGGTATATCTGGAGATACGGTAAAAAACCTAATGGAAGAAAACCACCAAATAATTGGAAAGCTATGCCAGGTGGTTCAGCATGGAGATATTTTAACAGTACGGATCAATGGGTTTATTTTCACTTTTTACCTTTTCAACCTGATTTAAATTATAGAAACCCAGATGTTAAAGAAGAAATGTTTAATATAATAAGATTTTGGTTAGAGAAGGGAGTTGATGGATTTCGTTTAGATATGCTGCATTCTATCTATGAAGATACCAAATTGAGAAATGATGAATTCTGCTTAAAATTACTTCCCTCAGAAAAAAGTGTAGCCTCTTTGTTTCGAAAACATAAATATGATTTAAATCTTCCTGAAACATTTGATTTTGCCATGGAATTGCGAAAGGTTATGGATGAATATGAACCAGAAAGATTCCTAGTTGGAGAAGTATTCGGAAGTGTTGAAGAATTAGCAAAATACTATGGCCCGAGTAATAACGGGCTACATTCAGTTTTCTTATTTGAATTTACCTCTAAAGCACCCTCATTTAAACCAAGGAAGATTTCTAGAGTGATTTCACGAATAGAGAAAGCATTACCGCCCCCTTTTACACCTACGTATGTTTACGGGAATCACGATAGAGATAGATACATTTCTCTCATAAATAAACTTATTCAAAAAGCAAAATTATTAGCTACTATGCTATTAACCTTAAGGGGAATCCCATTTATCTATTACGGAGAAGAAATTGGTATGTTAAACGTCGATTTTAAATTAAAAGAAAGTCAAGATCCAATTGGTCAGAAATTTTCATTTTTCCCTATTCCTTTAATAAGCAAATTAATTGGTTTTTCTTTGACTCGTGATAGATGCCGAACACCTATGCAATGGAATTCGGAACTGAATGCAGGTTTCTCAGTAGATTATCAGATTAAACCCTGGCTTAAAGTTCCAGAAACATATAAGAAAATAAATGTGGCAAAACAAGAAAAGAATCCTGGCTCATTATTAAATTGCTATAAAAGATTACTAACGACACGTAAAGCGAATAGGTTATTACAAGAAGGTCAATTTGAATTTTTAACACAAAATAGATTAAAAAAGAAATGTTTAGCATATCGTCGATACTATTTTAATGAGCAAATTTTTGTGTTTTTAAATTTCTTTAAAAAAGAGATATTAATTAAAAGCCCTATAAATGACCCAAATTTATTATTTTCCACCTTATCTAACAGAGTTGCATTAGATTTAGAAGCCTATAATGGAAATATTAAATTAACTCCTTTAGAGGGAATAATCTTTAAATAAATAAAAAAGTAAAAAAATTTAATTATTATTTTTCAGGCTCTATATCCTTAGCATCGTCCTCCATAAGGTCATAATATTCAATATCCATAATCCCACCAGTAGTTACTTCTTTCCAATGGACTTTTATCGGCATACCAACATAAGTATCTTTGACTTCAAGCTTTGGATTCAATTCTGCTACGCTTGTAGTATCAGAACCATCGTGATTGACAAGTATCATCGGTCTTTCCTCAACGTCTCCTGTTTCAGGATTTTTAAGGAAGGCGATAGCAAATGTTGCTACTTTTGCTGTATCACGTATATCTACCCATTTATCTGGCTTAAGTAAACACTTTCCACAGACAAATCTTGGAGGATAAAAAACTCTATTGCATCCAGAACATTGATTAGCAATAAGCTTTTTCTCTTTTAGTTTATCTAAAAAGGGTTGTATATGAGTTATATTGAATTTATATTTGTAACTAGATAAATACCAATTACCTGGCATTGTACGCGTTCTAACATAATCCTTCTTGATATACTCTAATGATTTTCTTTGAGTCATTTTTGACATTTTTCTTCACCTCCACTTTCTTTGGGGTTCATCAGACATTACCATAAGAGTACATAAGTTGAGAGAACCACCCCAACCATGTCCTATTGACGTATGCACGGTTTTTGGAACCTGATTACTTGCTTTTCCCATTATTTGTAAGGCCGCTTCAGCAGGTCTTTCCATAGCAGATGCTCCAATCGCGTTTGTGGAATTTACTCCACCTGAGCAGTTAATTGGTAATTCTCCATTTGGAGCAGTAACCCCAGTAGTATACATTTGAGGTGCTGTAGTTTCCTCAAATAGACCCAATTTTTCAACCCACATCAGTTCTTGATTAGGAAATGGGGAGTAAACTTCAGCATAGTCGATTTCTTTCCTTGGAAACGAAATCCCCGCTTGATTATATGCTAATTCAGATGATCTTATTGCCCCTAATTGCATTGAAGGATCAAGTTGAGCTGAGCCACTACCATCATATCCAAGAACAGCCGTTTCATTTGCTACACTTGCTACACCATTAACATAGACTGGGATATCGCACATATCTTTAGCTTTTTCTTCTGTTGTAAATAACATTGCACAGGCACCATCTGAAGCAGGACATACCATCCCGTATCTTAATGGATATTGAATATATGGTGTATCAAGCACGTCTTCAATAGTAAGATCTGGCATCTTTAGATGCGCCCACCATGTTTTTGCTGCATTATGTCTATTTAATACAACGACTCTTGCTAAATCTTCCTCTGTAATCCTTGTTTTATTCATATATGTTGTAGCTTGATAAGCTGCTACTCCAATAGCAGCACCCGCTGACAATAAACGAGTTATTTGTTCATATGTTATTCCCATAGTGTTAAAAATCGAGATTTCTCCATAAGCTACGCTCGCAAGTCCTACGCTGGTATCTCCCTGAGACTGTTGCTCAAAGGCAATTGCTAAAACTGTATCAACACCTAGGATTCCTGCTGTCACAGTATAATATCCCGCGATAGCCACGCTACCCCCTGTGGTTCCACCAGTAGTAATTCGCATTAAAGGTTTATTTCTTGCACCCATCCAATCAGTCATCCATAATTCAGGGATATTAGACCCTTCAAAAGCGGGCATATTACCATTCACATAGGCATCAATGTCTTCAATACCTACACTCGGTACTTTTTTCAAGCAATCTTCAATTGCCTCATATACTAATTCAGGCATACTTACATCTGATCGTTTTGAGGCATGTTCACTAAATCCTGCAGAAACTATTGCTACTTGTCTTCCCATTTCTATACACCTCCCTCTAATACATAAACTATACTATTTTGGGCACCCATGCCAATTTGTCCTGAAGCTATTGCTTTTTGAGTATTCTTAACTTGGTAATTTCCAGCGTCTCCCCTCAACTGCTTAACCGCTTCTATAATTCGTATTAAACCTGTACCACATGGAGGATTTCCCCCAATTGCTCCTCCTGAGGGATTAATTGGCAAATCACCATTTATATCAGAGTTTAGATTTGCGCCTCTACCTTTCTTAGCTAATCCTAATGCTTCAGTAAAAATTAATTCCTCATGGGCATACCCCTCAAATAATTCTGCAACATCTATTTCATTAGTGGGATCATTAATCCCTGCAGATTTAAATGCCATTTTTCCTGCTAACTCAAGTGATTTACATCCAGACAAGTCTCTATCACCAAGATAATATGTATCCTGATTCCAACCAACTCCAGTTATCCAAACAGGATTATCTGTTATTTTTAAAGCTTGTCTTTCAGGAGCTAATAGAAGAGCTGCAACACCATCACAAGGTTGAGCAATCATTAATTCAGTAACAGGATCTGCGTAAATATCTGATTCTAAAACATCTTTAACCGTAATATTTGGATTTTGAGCTTCATCTAAAGCTAAAGGGTTCTTTGCTGCATTCTTTCTATTTTTCACAGCTACATTAGCAATATCCTCAAGAGATACTCCATATTTTTCCATATATGCTCTCATTTGAAATCCAGCTGCAGCAATATCATTAACATAAGCTAATGGTCTTTCCCATGTAGGATCAGTTTCATATAGTCGTGTAGAATGATATGGAAAACATGATGCCATGCTACCGCCCCAAACTACTGCAAGTTTGTGATTTCCGGACAAAATTCTCATCATGCCATATAGCACTGCGTGTGCACCATCCATTTCAATTTTACTCTCATCAGCTAAATAACCCCCTCCAACCTCAACAGTAAAACAATTTGATATGGTGCGACCATCATAATAATCATTGGTACAGGAAATGACGGTTGTAATATCTTTTTTCTTTAATCCAGCATTATCAATTGCTCCTCTTACTGCTTCAAAAATCATTTCATACCGACCATAATTCGCATCTGAATACAATTTTACCTGATTATATCCAACAATTCCAACTTTTTCCATTTTTACTTTCACCCCATTAAATTTTCACGAAACCCTTAATATCCGAAGGATCCCCTTTTGTATTTTCTTCCCATTCAACCTTTAATTTCATCCCTAACTTGATGTCATCAGGCTCGAGATTCAATAATCTATAGATCAGAGCAGTATTACTACCATCAATTTGTATCATCCCAATTATTTGAGGTTTCTTCACTTTCCTAAAGGCTCTATCATTTACTTTATATGGGGTTATTGTGTAATTCATTAATATTCCAGTTTCAGGTAAATCAACCCAATTCTCTTCAAGAGGAATGACCTTATTACATTTTCCACATATTTTTCTTGGAGGTACAAACACATCACCACATTTCGGGCATGAATTTCCAACAATTTTCTTATTTTCGAGGTTATCATAAAATCTATCAAGATATCGACCCACCCAGAAATTAAATTCTGCCCGAACTAGACCCTTGTTCGCAACAATAACTTTTTCGTTCATAATTTCTTTTCAGATATTTCTTTTATGATTTTATTATGATTAGTAGTATAAATAAATTCTCAAGTTTGAATTTGTACATATTCAGAATATAATTCTATTTTGCGGGGTTTTCAATAAATTCAAGATAATTTTTTCGCGAACTATAAAATTATAATGATATAATTCTCTCGAATTGTGATATTAAGTATTCATACCTCATCATCATATGTAACTCATTAAGAAAGAGCACAAATGAAATCAACATTAAAAAAGTAATTGTGACAATTCCTGTTCCTCCGCTTGGAACAAGAGGTGGGGAATCCCAAGCAAGAGCAACTACCACTAGATCTGCACCAAGTACCGCAGCAGCAGTAGCCATAGAAGCACCCGTACTGGGAGCTGCTGCAACAATATCACTAGATGATTCTTTACTCACAATTATTCACCTATGTTTTGATTTATTATATTCTTTTTTTTTTATTAAATAATCTTTATGTTGTTATTATATATAAAATTGGATTAGAGTATCAAATAATAGGATTGAAAAAATATTTTAAAGTCAAATTGAGAAAATTAGTATGTTAATATTGAGCTACTTAAGTTGGGTGTTATCTACATATTACACTGTTTAAAGTGGTTTATTTTACATTATATCTCTAAATTAAGTTGTATTGATAAAAGGAGAATCTGCAAGAATTATCTTAAAATTACAATAATATTGAATTTTGTATTTTCTATATAACACATCTATATTTGAGAAGCTATCATCACAATAACTTATTAATTTAAATATAAGATTATATACATTTCTACTGTAATTATTATAGAAGTCAAATTGGAAGTGATCTCTAAATTGGGTAAATTTTGGAAAAAATTTGATGAAGAATTGCTAGGTTCACCCGAGGAAACTATGGGTTTTTCAAGAGATTTACCTTCGCTAAAACAGAGTTTCTTAATTAAGAAATATGATTTTTCATCCTTAGAACAAATTGAAGACATAAAAGAAGAATTGTTAGGACGTAGAATTCTAATTATTAACGTAAAAACTCTTCTTCAAAAAGTAGACGTTACAAAGCTTAAGCGAGGAATTGAAGATTTAAAATCATTTTTAAGAGAGAATGGTGGTTCCATGGCACGAATTGGTGATGAATATTTGATTTTAACCCCTAACTCTCTTGTTAAAATTGCAAATTAAATTTTTAAAAGAAAAACTTAAGAGTTTAAGGTATTAGTTTATTTATCTAGGCTCTTTAATTTATACCACTTGGTAATCAAATTATGCTTTTTAATATATCTAAGAAGATAAAGAGATATAAATAAAGTTACGATAGTTTCAATAAGCCATATAAGACGATATAGATATAAACTCGTATCTATTAGACTTTGTCCAACATAAATAATGCTCCCCTCTTTAATAGTGTATAATAAGAAATCAGGAGATTGTAAAATAATCCATGGATAAAACATCAATATTTTGGCATGTGAAGGAAGATCAAGTAAAAGATGCGTTAATCCTCCAATTAATGCAGAATAAAATGCAACAAAAAAAAATCTAGAATTATAACTTTTATTCTTCAGATTACTCCATTCATCTATGCCAAAATACCTTAACGGTTTGAATAACACACTTTCTTTCTTGGCAATAGTAGCAGATAAAGGTCCAATATATCTACTAAATGCTATTGTCAAGATAATTGTTAAGGGAATAGTCCATAATATCAACCCTAAAAGGCTATGAGTAATTCCTCTAATCGAAAAAGGCAAAAAAAAGTCAATAATCACGTCTATATCAGGAATGAAAGTACTGATGCAAAGCGCTGTTCCATCGAATTTGCTTGGATATTTTAATTTAATTAACAATGCTGGTGCTTGGTGAGAAAGTACAGAGCTTGGCATCTAACTCATATTTTTTGATATAATAATTGAAAATATTATTTTTTCTTTCTTTTGCGAAGAATTTCTATGAAGCTTTCTATCTGATTGATAACTTGAGTATCATTCATTTTTCTCGGGTCATTCATATCACTAGAGATTACTAAACAAGGGATATCATAATCATCCATTAAATGACGCTTTAAATCATATAATCCACAAGAATTTGGTCGACAAGATAAATTTTCATGCAATAACACTCCATCTATCTTCCATTCTCGTACAGTTTCTTCAAATTTCTTGATACGTGTTTTAAGATCATATATATACCAAAAACTAAGCATTAGTTCAGCCATAGCTTCAATAGGCTGACTTAAAACCATTTCTTTTGTAACTTTGGGGTTCATATATTTGCTAAACGCATATGTGTACGGTTCATAAACTATAATTGCCTGAAGTTTTTCAAGAAGCCCAAAAAACTTGAGATTATACCAAAAGGGAATGCCTTCAAACATTAGGCGAAATTCCTCTTTTTCAAGCGCTCCTATACCGTTATCTACTCGCGTTTTAGCCTCGCGATACATTCGTTTATATAGCTTAATAGGTTCCTTCAAACCTGGCATTGTAAACAATGGAAATAACCCTCCAAAAGTATCTCTTGTACTCATCGGACATGGAACAGCCTTTCTTAATTCATAGATATCTTGCCATACCATACTTAAATCCCATGAATTCTGCGTGACTTGCTTAGCTCTTTCTTCATTGTATTCATTACCAGTAACTTCTTGAATGAAATCAAGAAAATCATAAAGTTGCTCTGCAATATATTTTTTAAAGTAGTCATATTGTCTCTTATTGGTATTACTCACTACATGTGGTATATCTAATGTATAATGAGGCACCTTTAACCTTTCTGCTTGAACTTCAAACCAATTGACATGCGTATCACAAATGACATCTGTAGATAACATAAAAGTCGGTTTTCCAGTACCTCCTTTAGTTATATCAGCATTGCTTATAACAGCTCCTATATTTGTTTTAAAATATGAACACAAATCATAAGAAAAACCTTCTGCTTCAGCTATTTCAATGAAATCTCTAGAATATTTTTGGGCTGCCGAGATGGTTGCAGAATTTTCGGGTAATATTGGTTGTACATCCATGGCATATAGAAGTTCTACAGGACTACCTGATGTAGCCCAAGCAGTTGGTTTTCCATCTCGATAAGCCTGCTCGATTGCTAAAAAATGCCTACCCATTACATTTTTTAAACCCTGCGTTGCTTTTAACATCTTTCTATGTTCTGTTTTTTCTTTTGACATTTTACCATCCTCATATTATTTCTGCAAATGCTGAAAATCTGGTTGACAATTGGTTATAAGCTTCTCTATTATATGTAACTTCTATGAATAAGTAGGGGATCTCAAGTTCTTTAAATTTTTTATTTAAATAGGGGTGATCATATAAAACCGGTTCACAAAATTTCTGTGCGATATTTATCACCCCATCAACTTTATAATCTTTCGCTAATTTCTCAAGAACGTTAAACCTCTCATAAGAAGGATATTTAATAGAGTTAATTGGTTTTGTTAAATGGTACTTAGCTAAAGCTTCAATTGGTTCTAAATTTTCATCCACTAAATTCCAGAAATATTTAGTTCCAACACCTAGATCATCAATAACAATATGAAATCCTAAATCTTCAAGATATTTAATAAATTCAGTATCATCAATTTCAGAACCAGTAAGCAAAACTCTTTTTATATTTTTTTCTGAAAAAGAGGTTGTCGATTTAAGTTCCTCTAATTTTTTCTCAAGATTTTCTAATACTTGGTTTTTATCTTGATATTGAGCATTTTTAACTAGTTCATGAAATTCCGAACCCTTAAGAACCAAATTATTTCTATAGTCAGAAATCTGTTTTAATAACTTTCGAATTTTATTCATTTTTATAATTGCATATTTTAGTTTTCCTGGTGTAATTTCTATATTAAAATATTCCTCTAAACGTAAGATGAGTTCATTCAGATCATTAATAAAAAAATTTAGAGCTAGATTATCACGTTTTCGCGGAGAATTTAGAAAAAACATAAAATCTAGATTTAGGCATTCAATCCATATATCAAACTCTCGATTAGTTCTATCGCATCCATGCGTTCCTATTATTCCAACTATATTTTCGTTTAATCCTTTAATTGCTTGTTCAAGGAGGTTTCGAGTCCATATACAATGCGTTGGTGGTATATGCTCATTAGCTCTATCTGGTTGCAATGTAGGATCACCAAAGAATCGATAAGGAGTGAAACCAGCAGCCATTACAATTTCTTCAGGGGTTTCGACTCCACTATCAAAAATACCTATTTTTTGCATATCTAATTCCCCAACTTACTTATTGATTTTAAGTTTATTATTGTGCTTAATTAAATCCTTTAGAATAAAAAAATGTTTATCTTTTAGAAAAATTATATAATGTATAGGAAAGCTGTAATCAAAAAATATTTATATTTTTAATACATTTTATGGAATATTCTATTAATTCTCATTGATCAAAAATGTCTCAACAAACAATACATAGAACTTTAAGTAAAGCAATGTTAAAACCAGAAGTTCGCATAAAATTAAAAATCTGGAACACATACTTAACAGGAAAATTGAAGATGTTTGATAATTATATGAATTTAATTGTTGAAAATGCAAAAGAAATCTATTTTGGTCGTGGAGGAAAAAGAAGCAAAGACCTTGGAACAGTTATGATAAGAGGCGCTTCAGTAATCTTTATTGGTCAAGACCGTAAAAAATTAATATTCTCTGATACGGATGAAGATCAATTAATGTATAGAGAAGAGTTCGAGGAAAGTACATCATAAAGTGTGATATTAATGGGCAAAGGCACTCCAAGTAAGGGAAAGAAAAATAAAGCAGCATCTCATAAAACATGTCGTAGGTGTGGTAAGCATAGCTATCATAGAAGAAAAAAATTTTGTGCCAGTTGTGGCTTTGGTAGAACTGCAAAGTTACGACAACCAAGTTGGAGAAATAGACATCGCCCTTTTAATGGAAATAAAGGTTTCTATAAGTAGGTACTTATTTCCTTTTATTTTAAAGTTCTAAAGTAAACTTTACATGCAATTATTTATATTGCATATTATTAATTCTTCATAATATTATTTGCTTTTATCTCAATGAATTCAATAGCAATAGGGAATTTTAATAAGGAATTAGATAAGCTCATACTTGTAGGAGGAATTACAGGTGTAGCAATAGTTAATCGTAATGGTCTAACGATTTTAACAAATCTATCAAGAAATATTGATGACCGTAAGTTTGGTGCTATGGCAGCAACTATGTTTGGAGCGATGGAAACGGCCATATCGACATTTTCTGATAAATTGGTTAATATAACAGTTGAATTCAATGATTATCAGCTAATTATTTTTGGTATTGATGAAGAAGTAATTATTATTTCACTTGTAGATTTAAACGTAGATTTAGGGTTGATTTTCATTGAAATTGAAGAATGTTTAAAAAATCTACAAAATATGAGGGGTGATTAAAATGTTAACTAAACATCAAAAAGAAAGATATTCACGACAAATTTTATCTCCTTTTATCGGAGAAGATGGTCAAGAAAAATTATCTAAAATCAGAGTACTCCAAATCGGGGCAGGAGGTTTAGGATCTCCATTTGCTTTCTATCTAGTCGCTGCTGGTATTGGAGAACTCACAATAATAGATAATGATATTGTTTCGATTTCTAATTTACAACGCCAAATTTTGTATAATGAAAATCAGATCGGTTTTGAAAAAATTCAGGTTGCGAAGGAAGTTCTTTCCAATTTAAATTCAGAAGTTAAAATCAACGTTTATAAGGATTATATAGATGAAGATTCAATTAAAAAATACATTAATAATCAAGATTTCATAGTTGATTGTAGTGATAATTTTAAAACTAAGTTTTTAGTTAATAGGATTGCTATTGATTATAATCTGAAATGTGTAATAGCGGGAATTAAAGATTTTTTTGGTCAAATTATGACTATTGATCCTAAAAGAACAGCTTGTTATCAATGTGTATTCAATGAACCAGATGCCTTAAATCAAGAATCTGAAGTCTTACCAGTGATAGGAGTAACTCCAGGGATTTTAGGAACATTAGAAGCTCTTGAAGTCATTAAAACATCATTAGGGCTTCCTAATTTAGAAAATAAACTTCTCATGGTTAATTTAATGAACATGATGTTTGACAAAATAGATCTAGTTAAAAATGAAAATTGTATTTGCTCAAAATAAGAAAATTATAAGGTAAAAAAATAAAATTTTAGATTTAGTTTTCTAAAGCTTTTTTCTTGTTACTAAGTAAGAAATACATCCATAGAAGAATCCATTTATTATTCCTGAGATGATTAATGCAAAATATAGATCATTCGGTCCAAATAAAAATATTAATGTATCCCATAAGAAAAAATTTAGGTATAAAGAAGACTCATGAGCTGCTACCATAATTATCATATAAACAATGCCTGAAATTTGAGCTGTTAAAAACCATGATACAAAAGCTCCATTACTTGTATCTGAAAGTAATCCTCCAATAATTACTGCTAATAATGAAGGAAGGATCATGCCTAAGAACGAGAAAATTACTGTGGTAAGTTCTAATCCTAAAGCTTCATATTTAAACATATTCGTAAGTCCTGTTATCCATGCAAAATCGGGAGTAACGTAGGGCCAAATATATACAGGCGCAAAAATGAGAGTTATAATTAAAAGAGGATCATCATCGGGAAGAGGTCCAACATAAACAGCTAATAATGCAAAAACAGCATTCAATCCTAAGTAAATTGCTAAAGTTACTAAAAGCGTTTTTATAAAATTCATAAATATCTAACCAATTTTTTTTTTAAATTTTTGAGATTTAGATTCCTTTAATTATTACTTAATCGTTTTAAATATATAAATATTTTAGAGTTTGTTTTCATGCAATATTAATTTATTCTAAAATTGATGATATATTAATATTAAAATAATATTGAGATATATTGATTTCTAACTTTTGAGTAATATAAAGGAATAAAATAAAAAAGAATATTCATTTTTCATATTGAGGGTTGATAGTAAAAAATTCTCTAAAGGTTTCGCCATTTTTGGCATAATCTCCAGACGTTCTTGCTCCTACTAATTTACCAGTTTGAGGCAATTCCTTTTTAACTTTTGCAGGAACCCCCACCGCTAATGTTCGTTGCGGGATTTCTTTATTTACTAAGACAGCTCCGGCGCCAATCTGAGCTCCTTCTCTAACTATAGATCTATGTAAAACATTAGATCCAATACCTATTACACACCCATTTTCTATTGTACAAGGCCCATGGATCATTGCGTGATGACCTATTATACAATCATCGCCTATTTCAACAGTGGACCCAATTTCATTATGAATTGTAACATTTTCTTGTATGCTGGTGTTCTTTCCTATTATAATAGTACCCCAATCTCCTCTAAGCACTGCACCAAACCAAATATTTGTACCTTGATCAAGAGATACATCTCCAATAATGACGGCAGTAGGTGCGATAAATACAGATTCGTGTATCTGAGGTTTCTTTCCTGTTCTTGGACTAGGCATAATTATTGGCATATTTAATCACTTTAAAATTACTCTTTTGATTTAGAATTAAATAAAAGATTAAATAATTATGGATTTCCTAAAATAAAAACACTAATTCTAATTTTTGTTACTCTTTTTTGAAAGGAGGAAAACTTCTATATAAAGTATATATTGAATTTTTAACTTATTCATATAGAAGATCTTGATAAATTAAAAGTTATTAAAATGGATAAATTGAACAATATTAAACTCGTTCAAAAATACTCAAATCTTTTTCGATCAATAAATGAAGAGTTTATTAATATCCATCCAATTCAAAGGGGTGGCTTATTAACCCCTGAAGCCTATAAAGCATTGATAAATTATGGAGATGGCTATTCAATTTGTGATAACTGTCTTAAAGGCAGAATTGACAAAATCGAAAATCCTCCAGTTGTTGATTTTTTAAAAGACATGGCAACTTTCTTAGGTATTGATAACGTTATGCCTACCGCTGCCGCAAGAGAATCAAAACACCTTGTAATGGAAGCATTAGCTAAAAAATATCCCGAAAGGAGAACTGTTGTAATAGATAGTTTGGCACATTATACTACCTATTTAGCGATTGAAAATAATAATTTAACAGTCAGAGAAGTACCCAATTCAGGAGAACCCGAATATATTTTGGAAAGTGAGAATTTTGAGGAAGTAATCAATGAGGTCGAAAAGGAAACAGGACAATTACCCCTATTGATTATTCTAACTCACGTTGATTATAAATATGGAAATTATAATAATCCTAAACCAATAGGGAAAATCTGTAAAAATTATGATATCCCATTTCTTTTAAATGCGGCTTACTCCGCAGGAATTTTACCTATTAACTGTATTGAGAATGAGATTGATTTTATTGCTTGCAGTGGTCATAAATCAATGGCAGCTTCTGGTCCAATCGGACTCTTAGGATTTAGTAGTCAATATTATGATGACATAATTAGATTTTCTGAGATAAAGGGAAACCTGACTTCAAAATTTTTTCCAAATAAAATTTGTACAGTTTTGGGTTGTCCTCCTGTCTATGGTGCACCTTTAATTACACTAATGGCAAGTTTTCCGAGTATAGTTAAGAGAACTCAGAAAGAGAATGTAGATGAAGAATCCAAAAAGGCGAATTACGTGATTAATCAGATTAAAGATATTAATGGGATCAGAATAGCAGGAAAATTACCAAAAATTCATCCCTTGACAAATATAAAAACAAAATGTTTTGCAGAGATTGCTAAATCACATCCACGTAAAGGATTTTTTGTTAGAGATGAATTTAAAGAAAGGGGTATTATTGGAATGGCTCCAGGTATTTCCCAAGAAATGAAATTTAATACATATGGTCTTACATGGAACCAAGTAAAACATTTTGTTTCAGCTTTTTTGGAAATTTCTGAGAAATATAATATTATTTAATTGTCTATATAAAAATTGCCAATGATTAGAAAAAAAATGAATGTTAAACAGTTACAAGAAGAAATTTTAAAATTAAAAAACCAAAATGATGTAGTAATCCTCGCACATTACTATCAACCAATAGAAATTCAAGATATTGCAGATTTTTTAGGAGATTCTCTCAAATTATCAAGAACTGCTAAAGAAGAGGCAAACACTGAATATATTATATTTGCTGGTGTAGATTTTATGGCCGAAACTGCTTCTATATTAAACCAAGATAAACATGTTTTAATTCCCAATCCTGAATCATGTTGTCCCATGGCTGCTTTTCTTACACCAGAAAAAGTACTTGAATTTAAAAAGAACTTTCCTGAGCTCCCAACTGTAGTATATGTCAATTCTACTGCTGCTGTCAAGGCTGAATCTGATATTTGCTGTACTTCGGCAAATGCTGTTAATGTAGTTAAGAATATAAGTGAAGAATTTGAAGTAAATAAGGTTCTATTTGGACCAGATGCACATTTAGCTGATTATGCTGAACAATTCTCAAAAATTGAAACAATTAAAATGCCGCCAGAAGGGCATTGTTATGTACATTCTCAAATAAGTATTGAAGATATTAAGGCTATAAAAAATCAATATCCAAATGCAAGAGTTCTTGTTCACCCAGAATGTATAAGAGAGGTGAGAGATTTCGCTGATTTTGTTGGTTCTACCTCTCAAATGTATAATAGAATCAAGAATGCCTCTTCTGATGAACACGAATTTATAATTGGAACAGAAATTGGTTTACTTGAAAGGATGTCACAGGATTTTCCCGATAAAAAATATTATTCAGCTAAGGAGAAATTAATCTGTTATAATATGAAAAAGCATAATCTCGAGTTAATTAAATATCTGTTAGAAAATTTAGATGATAAATTTCATGAAGTAAAAGTACCTTCAGAAATTGCTAAAAAAGCCCTACAACCAATAGAAAAAATGCTCTTATATTCTTAGATAGAGTCTGGTAGTAAAGTAAGAATATTTAAATTCAACTCAATTTTTGAACCATTTATAATGTTTTTTTGTAGTAATTTTCCCTCTTTAGACATAGATAATTTATGTGATTGCGTAATCACTTCCATTAATTTCTCTCTCTCTATATCTAAAAATCCCATTTCGATAGCATTCTTAACAATTAGATTTAAAACTAATAATTGAAATTGTTCTTCAATAGCATCCCATATTAAACCCATTTCCTTTAATTGATCGGTTATTTCTTTAGCAATAATATCCAAGTCATAAATCATATCATAAATGCCTTCTTGGAGATTAATTATCTCATCAATAAGTCTATCTTTAATGAGTCTGATAGTTGTTGTTCCCACTAGATCTTCCTCATGAAAAAAGAAATCATTGTTCTTCCGTTTTATTAAATAAAATCCGAAATCACTCTTTATTAATTTAATTCTAGCTAAATAATTGATTGCTTCTCTTGAAACATTATATAAATTACAGAATTGATCTAAATTTAATTTATATCCTACAAACTTTTGAGAACTAGATTCATCAAAATGCCAATATTTTCTTGCTAAAGCACCTTGACCTAGAATAGAGTTATAAAAAATATAAAATAGTGATAAATATAGATCTCTATCTTGTTGTAATTCAAAAAAATTATCTCCTATTTTCGAGATAATCCTTACAATATGAATTATAAACGGGTCTTCCACATTTATTTTTTTATAAAAATCTATTAAATCTTCAAGCTTTCTGACATTTTCTTTTAATTCATTAATTATAAATAATTCATCTTTTAGTTTCAAAGGTTCTTCTCCAAGTTTTTCTATACCTTTGTCAGTAATTACGTAACCTTGGTATTGCTTATTTGTTTCCTTATCTGTGATTAGTTTTTGTTCGACATTTCCTTTCTTGCTATGGATATTAAGATATTTTGAAACTGTGGATCTACTTAAATTTGAATATTTTATTAAACTAGTAAATCTTTGTGGACCTAGATTTCTAAGAATGAATAAAATTCTCCTACTATTATCTTCAATGTTGCTAGATTTTTTTAATAACTCGCTTTTTAACTTTTTCGATAGATTCCAGCTTTCCATAATATTATATATATTATTTTAGATATATAAACCTATACTTTTTTTCTATACTCGTACTAAAAAATCTTTTTTAGTTAATAATAGGATAAAGAGTATAGTTTAAAATTAAATATAAAGTCAAACAAGATATTAATTCTTTCTTTCATCAAAGAAAAGAGAATCTATACCAAAATATAGTTAAATATAAATATATTGTTAATATTTTTTCATTCGGAATTAGAAATTACTTAAAGATTGTATAATAAACAATGTTAATAGAAAACCCAAATCTATTAGAAAGAATTACTGAAATTGAAAAAAGATTGGTTAAAATTGAGAATCGTATATCAGAGATAGAGAGAAGAATAGGTCGTGTTCCATTTAAACCATCACCACAACCTAGCCCTTTTCCTCCAGCCCCACAGCCACCTGGACCTCCTGGAACTCCTCCAGAGCCTTTTAAATTTTAAATATGCTTATCTAATAGAAATAATTAATTTATGTCGATTTAAACAAAACAATATAAACTCCAGTCTAATTAAGAAGACCGAGGACCTTATTTATGAATTCTAATATTAATTCATAAATAGAATTAAAAGTTAATAATAAAAAAATTTGTAGGTGAAAAAATCATTACACAATATCGATTCCGGCTTACAGGTGTTCCACCCGACCAAGCTATTAAGCTTATCGAGGTTGACCCAAACCAGTCAATTGCTGACATCAAAAAAACAGTTCAGAGAGAGTATAAACTTAACCCAATTTTAGCAATCCAATTTATTTTTAAAGGAAAGGTACTTCCAGATGATTTAAAATTTGCAAAAATTGGTATTCATCCAAAAAAAGACGTTATAACAGTGATGGCTACACAAGCAGGCGGGGTTTAAAAAACCCTCACGGGGTTTTAAGAGAAAATAAAACCGGCTTTCAATTTTCTCTTACTTCTCTTTTTTTCCAATTTTTTTAATCTTTTTTCTTAAAGTCAAATTTTTTAATAACCTATAATT
>JBATUM010000085.1:0-8164 GCA_049671145.1 Promethearchaeia archaeon | reverse complement strand
GTTAAAAAACGTACCTATTTAATTAATAAGATAATAATTTTTGGAAAATAATTAACTTTTTGAATTTTTTTTAAAATAAATAATAACTTTTACTTTTCCCTAAGTTAAAAGTATAAATAATACTAGTGCAAAAAATTTATCATGAGTAAAACAATAAGATTAACCACAGAAATCCTTCTTGAAGGATTAATATTTCCAGAAGGGCCAAGATGGCACGATAATAAACTGTGGTTTTCTGACCTTGAAGATCATAAAGTTATAACAGTTGACTTAGAAGGAAATACTGAAACTATTCTCGAAAGACCAAATCGAGTTTCAGGTTTAGGGTGGCTTCCAGATAATCGATTACTAGTTGTTTCAATGGAAGACTGTCACTTGCTTAGGCTCGATCCTGACGGAGTAAGAGTCCATGCTGATTTAAGTAAACTTGCTACGTTTTACCTGAACGACATGGTTGTAGACAAAAAAGGTCGAGCTTATGTAGGATATATGGGATTTGATTTTTATGGTGAAAAGAAACCAGAATTTATTCCTGCTGAAATTATTCTTGTTGAGCCTACTGGAGATTCAAAAATAGTTGCAGATAATATGGCATTCCCTAATGGGACTGTCATTACCCCAGATGATAAAACATTAATCGTTGGAGAAACTTTTGCTGCACGTTTAACTTCTTTTGACATATTAGAAGATGGTACGCTTACTAATCGACGACTTTGGGCAAATCTTAAATCAGTTGCCCCTGATGGAATTTCCTTAGATAAAGAGGGTGGTATATGGGTTGCTGCACCAGGTCGGCATAGAGTTGTACGTGTTTTAGAAGGTGGTAAGATAACACATATAGTAAAAGTAGAACATGATGCTTATGCGTGTATGCTAGGCGGCCCAAATATGACCACATTATTTATTGCTACATCATTGCATACTAGAGATAACGGACGGATAGAATTTGTTGAAGTTGAGGTGCCCAAAGCGGGGCTCCCTTAGTTCTCTTATAAAACATGAAAAAATAGGTCTTTAATTTTTTGTTTATTAAGATTATATAATTTGGTTTAAAATAACTAATAAAATAAATTAAGAGCTTATTAAAAAAGATTTACTTAAAAAAGTTGAATTAATAAAATTCTATAGTACATTAACTACTTGCTTTACCTCAGGTACAAATTGTTTTACAGCTCGTTCGATTCCTAAGGATAATGTTTGCTGCGAATAAGGACAACCCGCACAATGACCCATTAATCGAACTTTAACAATTCCATCGTCAGTAATTTCAACAATTTCGACATCACCACCATCCGCTTGCAGCTGGGGTCTAATCTTATTAATAACTTCTTGTACTTTTTCTTTATCCATTTGTAATCCTCAAATTTTTTTTTTATATTCTTATTAATATAAATAAAAGTTCCTATTTATAGGCTTTCTTAATATTCTATGGAATATTTATTCATTATTATTTAGTTCAAATTATTTTTAGCAAGTAAAGCTTATAAAATATTGAAAATTAAAAGCATTGTTTTTTAGGACTCTGAATTGAGCCCTTTTCATGGAGGTGTTATTTTGATTAATGAGTATGATGTTATTGTAGTGGGGGCTGGATGTGCTGGTCCAGCTGCAGCTAAAAAAACATCAGAGTTAGGATTAAAGACCTTGCTTCTCGAAAAAGCTCAAGTGCCAGGAGAAAAAAATATTTCGGGCACTTGTTTAAATGGAGCTGCTTTAATCATTCCTGATTTACATTATTTAGTAGAAGGTCCTGTCGAAAGAGTAATAAGAGAAATGAGAACTTACCACATCAATAAGGATCGAACAACAATTTTCCACGAAATCCCTTCAGAAGGGATTTTACTTCTTTCTGTTCGTAGAGATCATTTCGATGCTTGGCATACTGAAGAGGCTAAGAAGGCAGGAGCAGACGTCAAATTATCTACAACAGTGGTAGATATAATTGAGGAGAATAACTATGTGAAAGGAGTCATAACTGATACTGGAGAAAAGTTTTATTCTAAAGTTGTAATCGATGCAGGTGGAGTAAATTCTATTGTAGGCAGGAAAGCAGGCCTGATTCCAAAAAGAAAGGGTAAAAACATGATATTATATGTGACTGTATGTGTTCATTTAGGTCGGAAACTTATCGATGAACGAATTGGAGAGTGTATTGAGTATTACTTATCACCAGGAATTCAGTATAAAACATGGCCTTGGATTTTCCCTAAAAAAGACACGATTACTATTGGTACTGGTGGATACATGGATGAAAACCTAATTAATGATGAATTTCCGAATGTGAATAAATACATGGAAAATTTTCTCAATTTACCGGTAGTAAAGAAAAAATTGGAAGGTGGTAAAATAGTGGCCTGGGGATTGCATTTAGAATATGATGAAGCCATAGAAAAAAGAGTGAGAAATGGATTGATTCTAACTGGTGAAGCTGGAGGTTTTGTAGTTCCTTTCTTAGGTGAAGGAATGCCCGAAGCTTTCTTTACTGGAATTTATGCTGCTCAATCAGTCGCAAAAGCAATTGAAGCCAACGATTTTTCAGAGGCAAAATTATCTGAAACATACCAACAACTAATTGCTAATAATTTCTTTATGCAAGCTTTTCGACACATTGGTGCTGTGAATAAAGCAACAGCTCTAAGTAAATCCGATGAAGAAATCACAAAAATGATGCAGAATGTGATTATGGGTGGCGGATTTATTTCCAACGCAATACATACTAAATGGATGAAGGGAGTTGAAGATCAGGATACGGAACTGCTCCAAGAAGCATATGATTTACTAGAGCTTATTCAACCCTACGCAAACGTTGATCCTGATTTTGAAAATTTATACAATGAGAGGGGAAGAAAATGAAGGTAGAAATGAAAGTTGATTATTATCCTGGAGACACAGGAGAGTTTGTAAGAGTTGATGAAGAAAAATGTACTGGGTGCGGGGAATGTGCTAAATTCTGTACTCGAGAAGTATGGGAAGCAGATGGAGAAATATATCGACCTGTAAAACTAAAACAATGTGTAGAATGTGGTGCATGCTGGAATGTGTGCAGCGATGATGCTGTTATATTCGAGGAGCCTAAAGGAGGAACTGGAGTTCGCTTCAGTTATGGATAATTTATTTGGTGATATAAATGGTTAACCGAGATGAATTTTTGAAAATTTTAGACGATCAACTAAAGAAATACACTCACAAGGATGTGGCCAGACACTTTAAGGGATGGAATAAAACTCTTCAGTATTACTTTACCGACCTCGACGAGTATTATGTAATTGAATTAGTTGATGGAAATCCTAAACCAATTGTTCAAGAAAAACTTGAAAACCCTGATATAATGTATACCATGAGCACTGAAACTTTCCTAGCTCTTAATAGAGGAGAAGTAAGTGGATTTAAAGCATATCAACAGGGAAAATTAATAATTAAAGCAACAATGGCCGAAATAATGAAATTACAAAAACTTGATAAATTGCAAATAGATTAATAAGAATCCTTAATTACCCACAGCAATAATTTTGAAATGATAATTTGAGTTAAAAGATGGAACCTAAAGAGTTTATTGATGAGCTTAATAAAGTTCAAGATTTATTATCACAAGAAAAATATTCTGAAGCTGTAGCCTTGCTTGAGAACTTAAAAGAGATCGAAAAGCAAGGAAATTTCAATTATAATTTAACCCATAAATTATATCAATTGGATTCAAATGCACTTTCGCTTTACAATCAGCAAAAGATCCTGAGTTTAATTCATAATATTTCTCAGCAGCAAAAGTCAATAAGTTTTTCTGAATTACAAAAAAAATTGAGAGAAGTTGAAAATATAGCTCTTGATGAGACCATTTTAAGAAGAGAGATCGAGATTCTTATTTTGCGGGGGCTTGTATCATCCAATATTGAAGGAAATAAATTGCTTTTTTAGTTAATCTTATTTTAACCAACTAAAAATTTCTTCAAAAGAATATTGAATTTTGAAAATTTTGAGCAATAAATCCTTGGATTTTAAAAATCTTAATTCAGAATCAATATAAAATTAACTAAAATACGACAATGATTATAGATTCTTTTGAAAGAAAGATACAACTGAAGATAGTCTATTATGGACCCGCATTATCAGGCAAAACTACCTCGTTAAAATCACTTTTTAATCACTTTGGAAAAAGGGATGAAGTAAATTCAATTGAAAGTACAGTTGGGCGTACGCTTTTTTTTGATTATGGCACTATAGTCTTTCAAAATCAAGAATGGACTGTTATGATTCACATTTACGCTACGACGGGGCAGGATTTCTACATTATCACAAGACCTGCTACTCTACAGGCATTGGATGGTATAATTTTCGTTGTAGATTCCCAAAGAAATGCATTTGAGAGAAATGAAATCTCGTGGAAAGAACTTTGCTCATATTTTGGAGAGGTTATTATCGATTTGCCAAAAGTTATCGCCTTTAATAAACAAGATCTCCCTGACAAATTTAATAGCAATATTTTTCTGCATAAGATTGATTATTATAAATTCTCAAACATAGATGTAAAGAAAACGATTGCGATAAACGGAGAAGGAATATTGGATTCATTTGAGGAAATTTTAAGTTTGATCTTTAAAAATATTTATAAAAGTCAGCTTGTATCAGTATTTCAATAATTTTTGATTTTTTTCTCATTTTTTTATATAAACAAGAAACAATTGTAGAGGTTGTTTATATTTATATTAGAAAAAGTATTAATTATATCTTTAGAGTTACTGGATTTACGGTATCTGTTCTTCCAAAAGTAGGTATAATCCACATATACATGGCATAATCCAATTTTTTATAAGTAGGTCTAGCAAAGTTACTGTGTCCAAGAGACCCAGGAAAAAAAACTCCATCTCCATTAGAAAGGTCTCTACATACCGATTGCCCGTCTTCATTAATTAAATATTGTGTAATTGCATATTTATCATCATCAATACACATTATGTACACCTCAGGATGTTCTGGGTGTATATGTGAATAAATTTCCACTTTTCCGCTTTCATTCTTTTCTAGATTTACACTTGTTATTACTCCACTTCTAAGAGATTCACTTGGAATATTGGTGAAACCAGACATAAATAGCTTATTTTTAAATGCTGTCCAAACGGTTCGATATGTTGCCATTTTTTCCTTAGAGCTATGATCCCCTCGGGGCATAAATTTTTCTGGATTGTAACGTTGAACCTCAAATACAGACTCAACATCTTGGTCAAGAGAAGAATAAAATAAGCATATTTTATTTTTATTATCGCGATCAGAATTAATTTTAATTCGACATTCGTTATATGGTGGTAAGAGAAAGAAATCAAATTGATCGAAATTGTATGATGCATTATCATATACTATTACTGCATTTCCAGAAAGGAGACAGCCAATTAACACTTGATTTGGTTGAGTTTTGATATTTAAATCTTTTTGAATATAAAAATATTGGATTATCGTTTTGTTTAAGTTTCTTTCTAAGGTATTTTCTTTTGGATCGTCAAAAAAATAGGAGAGCATTTCTGATTTTGAGAAAATCATATTAAATCATCATTTCTTTTCTAATCTCTAAAAAAAAGTAGATGCAACAGGAGTTTGGATTCTTATTTTTTTCTGACTATTATCTTCTAATAAAGTAATTAATGCTGATATATCTTGTTTTGATTGAAAAATTACTTCTTTTTCTTCATTAGGCTTCCAATTATCAAATCCAGCTAAGTTTGGAGCAGTCTCAAAGAGTCCCTCTTGAAGTCCAGAAACTTTTATAGTTACCCCATTAAGACTTTCTTTGGAAATATTTTTAATTTTTAAGATATACCTTTCTATATCTGAATCTATTGAAGTAATTTTATAAGACTTTTGGAATTTGGATGAAACTACGTCGAATAATGAGGGCGCTGCGGAAGGAGTTTCAGCAAATAAATCAACTTGTTTCCTATATTCTCCGGTAGGTTTTGAAACAATCGTTATTGGAAGTTCAAAGGTTATTGGTTCACGCCCATACTCAGGCTTTTTTTTCCCAATTATTAATAGGGACCATTTAGTATAATCACCAAATTTAAATCCCCAATATTCCTTTTCAGTAGGCTCCCACATATAATTATGAGTAGGTTCTGCTATTTCTGGAATTTTCAGCAACAAAAAACCCTTTTCTATATCAGTAGTTTTTGAATTACAGGCAATAGCAGGAGGTAATTCCTCAACTTTCCTACAAGTTTGACCATAAGCGTCACAATAACAAACAAGGTTCGCTGTTTGTAAGAGTCTTACTCCAATTTGTTTAAGTACTTCAGAGGTAAAACTTATTTTAATAGTTTCGCCTGGTTTAAACACATCTTTATTAAGTAGGACGTTTAGTCCAGAGATCGAAAATGAGATAGGATTTGGCTGTTTTACTTGAGAACTTAAATCTCGTGGCTTAATTTCCACCTTCTGAGATTTATTAATAACTATATCTTCATCAGGATTAGTGGGGTGTGGTTGCCTTATAATTAATTTAATTTCATATTCTAAATTACGATTTTTGATCGTTGGGACAACATTATTTTTTATGAGCAATGCTCGATCTCTAATATATTCTCCGGTTTCAAAATGACCCATTGAAAAGATTTCTTCCTTAGAAACTTGTAGTTCCTTCAAACATGGTGGTTGTGTAATTAATTTAATTCCTGACCATAAAATTGATGTATTCTCTTCAAATTTGAATTTAGTTCTTACATTAAGTTTATCTCCTATAAAGACTGAACCATTATTTAAATCGCTTAGCTCTATTTTCATATTCGTAATTAGCTAATTAGATGTTATGAAATTTACTATATTATATTTAATAGTTGAATTTTATTAATATTTATTACTAATCGCAAGAATTAATGGAATTTTGTATTTTATTCTTTATGAATTCTTGTATAATAGTAAATTAAATACTAAATTGAATATTTTATTTCAAAAGAGAATTCTTGATTATTAAGAATAAAAAAGATAGACATTGGTGTCAATTATCTCTCTAAAAGCAATCCTATTTGATTTAGATGGAACTTTGATTAATGTAGATTTAAAAAGATTCATTCCAGGATATTTAAAGCTTTTAGCAAGCTCTATTTCACATTTAGTTCCACCTCAAAAAGTTATCACAAAAATATTAAAAGCTTCAGAAGCAGTTAACAGAAACAATGGCCAAAAAACTAATGAACAGGTCTTTCATGAGAGTTTTTTTCCAATTGAAGGATATGATATTGAAGACATTCTACCATTTTTCAATAGATTTTACGAAAGTAAATTTTCAGAATTACGTCAATATACCAGTAAAAAGCCCGAAGCAAGCTCAGTAATGAATATTGTTTTTGAAAAGGGATATGATGTAGTTATTGCCACCACACCAGTTCTCCCTTTAACTGCAATACAACAAAGACTTGATTGGGCGGGTGTTGGAGATTTCAACTATAATCTGATTACAACTATAGAAAATTCTCGGGCAAATAAACCAAATCTTAATTATTATAGACAGATTATTGACTATCTGGGTTATTCTGCTAAAGACTGTCTAATGGTTGGGGATGAAGATAAAGATATGGTAGCAAGAGATATAGGATGTCAAACTTTTCTCGTATATAGTTCAAATACAGAATTAAATTCGGAGATCCCTGAACCAAATTACAAAGGTATATTAAATGATATAATAGATGTAATATAAGTAGCCCTTTAATGGAAGGCATTTAAAGAAATAGGAAAGTTTATTAGCCTTTTTAATACTAGCTAATACTTAAGTTTTTTCTCGGATCCATCTTGGTTATCACCAGAAAAGTCATCATTATCGTCTTCAGGCGAAGATAATAGACTTCTCACGCAATCTTCACAATATTTCAGCCAAATCTCAGGTTCTTTTTCTGGTTTTCGATCACTCATAATACATGCTACAAGTAAGTTAATTATAGAAATTCATTAATTTAACGTTTTTAATTGATTAAAAATTTTTTTAAAACCATGTGATATACAAGTAGATGTGACAAAAATTTCAAAAACAAAAAAATTTAAATATAACTAACGCCTGTGGTGATAAATTTAGAATCATATGATATAAAATAAAATTTGGAGAAATAAAACGAGATTTTTAATTTTACATGATGACTATATAGTAATTGTTGGGGCTGGAACGGCAGGTACATAATTAGATTGACTT
>JBATUM010000084.1:0-2807 GCA_049671145.1 Promethearchaeia archaeon | reverse complement strand
GAAAGATTTTATATACTCCAAGGATGCTTTTGAAGAGAGTAAAGTTATGAGTTTATTCGGAAACGTAGGAGCTATATTTTTAAATGAAAAAGAAAAAGGAAAGAAAGAAGAAATAATTAAAAAACTAAACAAAGAAAAAAGGGTTAGGGAAGTTATCTCTTTAGAAATCGATGGCTTTCCTGATATAATTGTAGTTTTAGATTATAAATACTTATTTGATCATAATCCTTCCATGTATGTGATAAGAGGAAGAAATACAATGAGCCATACCCAGAATGGTTTTTTTATTGCTTATGGGAATAATATAAAAAAGAACTACTTACAATATGTAAATTATAAGGATATCGCTCCAACGATTTTAAAATTCTTTGGAATCAATAAATTAGATTATATGCATGGTATTCCATTAGATATTTTTAAAAATGTGGAAAATAGTCGGATTAATAAATAAATAAGTCGATATTAATGAACATCTTTAGGAAGATGGAATAAAATTTAATTATTAAAAAAAGTTTAAAAAATCAATTTATGGATATAATTAACAAAAATAAATCTTGGAAAGAATATCTTGAATTCAAAATAAAACCTTTTGTTCTTCGATATTTTTTGTTTCTAGTTAGATTTTATCGCACTTATTTATCAGCTATAAAAGCCGATATTACAACAATTATTAACTATTATATATTAAAAAGGAAAGAAAAACCTCCTTTAGATGTTCCAATATCACCTAGAGCGTTAACAATAGTCCCTACAAATTTATGTAATGCTTCTTGTGTTTTTTGTGCTTATCGATGTTTAAATTATGAAAAAGAGATTATGTTATTTGACACATTCAAAAAAGTTATTGACGAATATAAAGAATTAGGCGGGAAAAAATTGATGCTATCTCCAACTATTGGTGAAGTCTTAGTTAATAAAGATTTTTTTAAACAAATTAACTATGCTAAAGAAAGAGGATTTTATATTACCATCTTTACAAATGGAATTTTATTGGATATCAATAAAAATTATAAAGAGATAATAAATTCAGGTATAGATGAAATATTTATTAGCACGGGAGATATTAACGCAAGTTATGAAGCAGAAATATTTGGAATTTCGGAAAAATTAGCATTAGAAAAAATAAATGGAATTTTGAAATTATTAAGATATAAAGAAAAAACTAAATCTAATATAAAAATAATAATAGCATTTAGAGCAGAGAGATCATTTAGGAAGATATGGCAAACAATTCAAAGTACAAAATTTAGACATTTTTTTGATAAAAAGTATTTCTATATAGAGTTTAAGATGGCTTATGATAATTGGTGTGGAACAATTACAGAAAATGATTTACTTGGAATAATGAGATTAAAAAAAAGACCTCTTATAAGAAAATTTCCATGTGCAAGTCTTTGGAGATTAAGTATTTTGGCAAATGGAGATGTAAGATTATGTGGTTGTAGAATTAAGAATACAGAAAAAGATGATTTAATAATTGGTAATATAAATAAAGAAAAATTAACAGATGTTATTAGTGGTGAGAATGCAAAAAGAATCTTCTCTAATTGGGAAAATGGCAAAATAGCTGAAGTTTGTCTTGATTGTTCTCGCTATTATTATCCAAGATTTATTAAAAAGGTTCAACTAAGAGATTTACCCCTAAATTAAATATAGCTTTTTAAAAACTTTAAAAAAAAAATTAATTTAGTTATCGATTTCATTATGATTTTTGTAAATTTTATTGAAAATGTTTTGCATTTCATAAGTAATTTTATAAAAACAACTGAATTTTTAATTCTAGTTATTATTATCATTATCTTATATCATTTAGGAGCATTTTACTTAAGAGATAAAAGATTTCTTAAAGCATTAAACAATCATATTGATAGCAAAAAGATTATTTTAGAAGATTTAAATAACTTTCCTTTAGTTAATATTATTATACCTGCTTGGAAAGAAAACAAGAAATTAGATGATTGTTTATCCTCTATACTTGAAATAAACTATCCTAATTTGAAAGTCATAGTAAATGCTGGAGGTAATGATGAAACTGTAAGAATCGCCAATTCATTTAAGAGGTTTGAGAACTTTATATTATTAGAACAAAAACCTGGGGGCAAAATGAAGGCTATAAATGAATGTTTAGATCATGTTTCTAAGGGCATAGTTTATTCAATAGATGCCGATGTAATTCTCACAAATGAAATTTTTATAAGAATGATACATCCAATAATTAATCAAAATGAAAATGTTACTGCGGGGGGAATAAGGCCTTATTTAAATCAAGAAAAGGAAGATCTCGTAAAATATATCTTAATTAAAAGATATCCCTATTTTAAACAAAAATTTTCTAGATATAGTTTAAAGCAAATCTCAGGTCCTAATACTTGCATCAAATATCACGTCATTAAGACAATAAACAGGTTTCATGATGATGACTCTCAAATAGCTGCAGATAGATTCCGTGGTTACTTGTTGACCTCAAAAGGATTTAAATTATATAGAATAAGTGATTTTCGTGCCAGTATATATACATATTTTCCGGTTAAAGTAAAATCATATTTTAAGCAGGAAACGAGATGGTTGATAAACACATTGACAAATAAATTCTATAAAAAAAGAATTCAAAAATTATTTAAATTTTCAATTTTAGTTCTGGTTTCATTATTTTTGATTATTTCGCCATTCTTTTTCATTTTTAATTATCTTCTTCTTTTACTATGGCTATTTATCTTTCTTAATTTTTACCTAAAAAGAATCCGGAAATATAAATTTTTTAGGAAAAATTTAACTAAAAATGAGATAGTATTTTCGAAATTCAAGTT
>JBATUM010000083.1:0-2201 GCA_049671145.1 Promethearchaeia archaeon | reverse complement strand
GCCTATATCTTGTTGATTTTAACTATGGTTATTTGGGGTGGTACTTGGCCAATAGGTCGATGGTTAGTATCTGAAGACGTTGGAGGAGAAACCATCCCACCGCTTATGATAGCAGTGATCCGTTATTTTTTAGCAATAATTTGTTTTTTTCTCATTCTTAAATATAAAGAAGGAACTTTAAATTGGCAATTTGCCAAGGAAAATTGGAAAATATTAGCATTAATGGGGCTATTGTCAGTAGCAATTTATCAAACAGGTTATCTTTTAGGTGAGATCTTCACTGCTGCGAGTGATGCCAGTATAATGGTCGCAACAAACGCTGTTTGGGTTGTTATTATTTCCAGTACATTCTTAAAAACAGAATCTTTTACCTGGAAAAAAGTTATTGGAACTCTGTTAGCATTTGTGGCGGTTATCATTGTGGTAGGTTTTTCTCCGAATGTAGATGTCTCGAATCGTATTCTTGGAGATATTTTAATTTTGGCAGCCGCATTTGCTTATGCAGTATATACGGTTACTTCACGTTATTTTTTAAATAAAACCCAAAATAATCCTAAAGCTTATCAACCAAGCTCTTTATGGATAATAACGTGGGTATCTATTTTTGGATTTTTAATAATCACGCCTATTTCATTACTTGTTAGCCCGGAATTTCTTAACCCTCTAGAGTTTTTTAATGTTCCGCCTCGGGTATGGATAGGAATTGCATACTTAGCATTTTTATCTACAGTAGGAGCATATACATTTTATTTAGAAGGGGTGAAACGTTTGAATGCTAGTAGAGCGGCAATTTTCCAAACATTAGTACCTTTATTTGGAGTAATCCTTTCTGCTATATTTTTACAAGAACAATTCGGTGTTTTCATCTATCCATTTGCCTTATTATTAGTGATATCAGGAATAACTCTTGTAAATCTTAAATCCTCCCATAATAAAGGAGAAAAACATAACAAAAAGGAAAAAAGAAATATTTAATCGGTTCTTCCTTCTATATGCTTTGTCATCATTAGCATCATATATTTTTCAGGAACCTTATCAAATTTTTTTAATAAAAATCACTTAAATACTATTATTTTCTTTATTATAATGGAAAAGGGGGTGTATTATTTTGAATGAAACCAAATTAAATAAAATCAATAATGAAAGTTTGGAAAGAATTTGGAAAATTCGTGATTATATCCAGGACCTCGAGGATGTAAAAGACGAATTTATTGGATTTTTAAACTCTGATGATGATATAGACAATGCTACGAGGAATATTTGGATTTCAGATGCAAAAGGATTCTATTTCAGCACAGTAAAAGCTTGGGAAATGCTCCATTTTACTGTGAGGGGGATGAAAAACCATTTGGATGATTCTAAAGGCTTTTTATATCGTGCTAAAAGTTCACTAGCCAAGTCTATTAGTGAATTAAAAATATTTGAAGAAGAAAAAAAACTATCAAAATTGATAACGAAAGCAAAAGTAGCATTTGAAAAATGCTGGAATGCCTTTCAACGCGAATATACGTTAATGGAACCAGAGATAAGAATAATGAGGCCTGTTCCAAGAGTAATAAAAAAATCTAATCATGAATATCAACTTCCATGTTCTATTTGTGGCAAAATAGCTGTCGATTATAAAATAGGTGTTGGGCAATTTGATAAAGAAGAAAAACTCCTTTATAGAGGGATTATTTGTGGTACTTCACTTAATAAGGGATTAGCAAATGAATTGTATGAGATTTTGGAAAACGAGGATATCGCTGGAGTCCACGAATTTATGAGGAACCACCATTCATATGAAGGAGTAGATGCATACTGTCCAGAATGTGATAAAATCTATTGTTGGAGCCATTACAAATTAGAAGAAGAATGGGATGAAGGGTTTTATGATTGTACTTATGGAGAATGCCCTAAAGGACACAAGAGAATGATAGATGATTAAACTTATAACTAGTGATAATTTTTTTTTCTTTTGTTTTTTTAGATAAAATTTATTCTGGAATAATAATAGAGGGGTCTTCTTTTATTCTATCTAATACGATTTGGGTTTTTACTTCTTCTACTCCAGGAAGGTTCCGTAGTTTTTCAATTAAGCTCATGGAATCATCATGATCAAGACATTTTGCCATTATAAAAATTGGATAATCACCCGTTATTACATAAGCATACTTTACGGTTTCCATGCTTTCTATTTTGTCTTTTACTTTATCTAATGG
>JBATUM010000082.1:0-5413 GCA_049671145.1 Promethearchaeia archaeon | reverse complement strand
ATCTTTGATTTAATTGGGGGAATAATTATCGCAATTTTTTATGGCTCTCTCCAAATTTTATACGCTACTCCCTTTACCTTTATAGGAACCCTCCTTGGGATTCTAGTAATTAAAACCAGTCTGGATCGGAGTAAAATAGCCGGGATTTTTGGCTTCCTAATTGGAATGATCTTGCTCTTTGTAAGTATTTGGCCCGTGATGGAACTTCTCGCGGTTCTCTTCGGGGGAGGAGTCTAGTCACCTTTTTGAATATGCATATTTCTTTCAAGATAATTCAGCATTTTATCTGATTTCAATGAAAATTCCATGGAAATTCTAGTTAAAACCTGGAATCGCTGGTTGGTGGATTTGTGTCTGATTTATACTGGTTAAATAGATCCGTCATTATTCCAAAGAATTCAGCTTTTCTCTGCTTGAAATGAATTTTTGTTTCTTTTCCATTTCGTGCTATTTGGAACTTCAAATTTTTTGTCTTTGGGATACCTCGCTTATTTGTTAATAACAGTCCCTCTTTTCTTCTTTTCACTTTTATTTGTATATAACTGGGTCTTAGGGGGATGATATCAGCCACGTCATGCCATCTTACCCATATACTGGACTTACTCAGCAAACTGTCCAGAGACAGTCCAGTAATAGTTGTTCTTTTACCCAATGCAATTCCCTTATTACTAACTATTAGGAACCCGCCCAAACAATTTGAATAAAGAATCGGATCGCCCATGTCATAGGTATTTAACATTTTTTCAAACTTATATTGTCTATTAGGAGAGACTTCCCAACCTTCTTTTAATGGCAATAAAATTCACTGTATTTTTTTTTGGTTTTTTTGTTGTAAACAACTTAGGTTGATTTTTTATTTAAGATTTATGATTTTTATTCCTAATTAGGAGACATTTTAATAATACATTTTATATAGAAAAAATAAAATGCAATCGTGAATTTATTTACAAAAATAATTCAAAAATGCAATCAAAAGAATAAAAAGTGATTTAAAATGGTTTTAGTAGGTGATTGGGGTTTTCAAAACCGCTTTAATAGGATTATTAAGCCTAAATCTGGACGTTGCGTTATGTTGGCAATAGATCATGGATATTTTGGGAATATTCCGGGTCAATTAAAATGCTTTACTGATATGAAGCCATTATTTGAGTATGCTGATGCCCTTATGTTAACTAGAGGAATGTTAAGAAATTGTGTACCTTCTGAAATAGACGTTCCAGTTGTATTAAGAGTTTCTGCTGGTGCTAGCATGCTTAAAGAACTTTCTAATGAAGAAATTAACGTAGCTATTGATGACGCTATAAGATTAAATGTTTCAGCAATAACTTGCTCAATCTTTGTCGGGGGCGAGTATGAGAAACAATCTTTAATGAATTTATCGAAATTAGTAAATTGGGGGCAAGAATATGGAATTCCAACCTTAGCAGTCACTGCAGTTGGACGTGAAATGGTAAGAGATGCACGATATCTAGGAATGGCAAGTAGAATGGCAGCAGAAATGGGTGCAACCTTTGTAAAGACTTATTATTGCGAAAATTTTGAAGAGGTTACAAGCATCTGCCCAGCACCAATTGTTATAGCTGGTGGTAAAAAAATTGAAGAACGAAATGCTCTTCAGATGGCTAAAAACGCAGTTGATAAAGGGGCTGTAGGAGTAGATTATAACTAAATTCTAGTTTTAAGCTTAAATATGGGAAGAAATATCTTCCAATCCGACAAGCCCATAGGCATGATTAAAGCAGTAAGAGCAATAGTCCATGAAAAGGCTTCTGTAGACGAAGCATATGAAATATATAATAATAGTCCAGTTGGATTATAATTTTTTTTTATTATTAATAAAAGTAAAATCCTTTTTTTTTTTCAAAATTTAATACCAATTTTTTTATTTAAATAAAGACAGAAATAGAAACCAGTATCATATTTCCTTGACAAATAAAAAAAATATGTAAGGTTTTTATTAATATGTATGGTATTGAATATAAAAACAGTAAGAGCGGGAAAGAAGTTAAAGAAAAAGAAGATAAATCAGATATTTACAAGGATAAATCTCAACCAGTTAAGAAGTTCGTCCCTTCCTTGGAAATGACTAAAGAGGTTAAAAAACGGACTTTCATTCCAAGCCTTACCCCAGAGCCTACACAAAAAAGAACTAACTTCACCCCTTCTATGGAACTACCTAAAGAATCTAAGAAGAGAACTTTTACTCCTACCTTAGACATCGATACCAATAAAAAACGAAGAAATTTTACACCCTCCCTTGAAATGACAGAAAAAAAAAAGAGAGATTTTATTCCAGATTTTAATTTAAAAGATGATAAAGAACTCCATGAAAAGAGAAAAAAATCCACTGAAATGAATGAGCCAAAGTATGATAAAATTGATTGGACTAAGAACACCTTTGATGAGAAAAATGAAACAAAATATGATAAAATTGATTGGAATAAGGACATCTCTGAAGAAAAAAGAATTGAAGGCAAAAAATATGACGTTTCTAAGGATAAATTGATGAACGTAAAAGATTATGATGAAAAAGCTGGAATAAAGAAAGAGAATAGAAAATCGACAATTCAGCTGGTAAATCTATTAAGAGAAGAAATAGAAGGATTAATCCCTGCAAACTTAGAGGTTGATGGGAGGAATATTAAAATGTTCCATGATGGTAAATTATCTTTTAATAAATTGAGTTCCCTCTTATGTCGCTATGGAAGCCGCTTAAAAAGAATTATCCGTAATACAAGAGCTAATCCAGAATATAAAATTGCATTAGATGAATTACGAAAATGGGAAAATAATATTAAAAATTCACTTGGATATAAAGGTAAAAATGCTATTAACTTAATTGAGTTATACCGTATTTCAAATCCGGATTTACCTATTTCTTCAGAATTTAAAGTGCTAAATTATCATCCTAATCTTAAAATTGATTATTTTAAGAAAATTAATACAAAAGAAAAAGCTTATTGGTTAGGTGTGTTATGGGCAGAAGTATATATTGGAAAGGGTTCGGCTATTGTACTCGATTTTAATAAAAGAGATGAGATATTAATAGATTGCTATATTAAGGCTCTTGGTTTAACTCATAATGCTAAAAAATATTTTAATAGAAAAACAAAAACAGGGATCGAATCTTATGTCAGAATTAGATTCAGATGCATTAAAATGGTAGATGATTTATTAAAACATGGTTACATAGCTCCTAAATTTAAGAAAACTGGATTCCCATCTTTAAATTCTCGTGAGTTAAATTTAGCATTTCTTCTTGGATTTTTTGATGGCGAAGGAAAAGAGGGTACTAACCAATTACATTTGGGTAGTCGAAAAATTTTAGATCAAATTAAAAAAAAATTTGGCAAAGATATACCTCACAATGTACGTCCTGATAAAGAAGGTTATTGGTATTTGAGCTTAGGAGGAAAATTATTCAATGAATTGTTAGACAATTATAAAAATAGTCTAGAAAGAAAAAGAAAAATATTTAGAATCCCTTCAAAAAAAATCTTTGAAGATTCAATTACAAGGGATAAACTTCAAAATATGGTTTGGGCTATACCAATTAAAGAGATATGTAGAAAGTTTGGGGTTTATTATAGAGTTGTTGTTGAATTATGTGAAAAATGGAGTATAAAAAGACCACCCTCTCATTATTGGCATAATAAATTGCATGGAAAAAGTTTTAATGATTCATTGTTGTAAAGTATTTCATGAAAATGCTTTGGTAGATAAAGCATATGAAATTTACAAAAGTGGTCCATTAGGTCTATGAGTTTTATTTTCAATCTTATTTTTTTTTTGGTTTTTTTAAATTCATTTTCTCTATTAATAGTATCTGTATTGAAGTTAAGTTTAAATTCTCTAAAGAAAATATAAAAGGTAGTATAAGATTTTTTAACTGAAGTTAATGAAAAGGTATCAACAAGAGCATCATTGAGTGGTGAGGGCATTTAAAATAGCTTTAATTAATCCAGGACCCGGAGATATTTTAGAAAAGGGGAGACTTCTAGCAAATGTGGATTATTTTTATCCACCTTTAGGTATCTGCTATTTAAGTGCTTTTTTGAAGAAGGCAAACTATAATGTTGAAATTATCGACCAAGCTGCCAGGGGTTTTAGTTTAGAACAAATTGTTAAATGGATAAAAAAGAAAGACCCTGATATTTTAGGTTTTTCTACTTTAACAGCCTCCGGATCAGGGATTAGTGCTGCAATAACTGCAAAAGAAGCGAAAAAATGGAATCCTAATATTAAAATAATATTTGGAAACCGCCATGCAACAGTTAATGATTATAGAATCTTAAATAAATATCCCCAGGTTGATATTTGTGTAAGAGATGAGGGAGAATATACCTTTTTGGAATTAATTAAAGCATTTGAAAGGAACCTTCCTTTAAAAGATATTAAGGGGATAACATATAGAAATAATGGAAATATTTTAAGAAATGAAAATAGAGAGCTGATAAAGGATCTTAATGCATTGCCATTCCCCGATAGAAAATCCCTAAAGATCGAATATACAGGGAACCTCGGTAATTTAGATTTAGTCACAAAAGGTTTTACTTCGATAGTTTCATCTCGTGGATGCCCTTATCATTGCACTTTTTGTTATGGAAAAAGAACTGTTGGGTTTAGGACTCGCTCTGTAGAAAATATAATAGAAGAAATTCTTTATTTGGAAAGTGAGGGCTACAAATTCATAAATTTCGTAGATGATAATTTTACATTTTCAAAGAAAAGGGTACTTAAGCTTTGTCAATCAATGCGAAAAAACAAGATCGATATGAATTGGATGTGTCAAGGAAGGGTTAATCAAGAGTCGGCTGAAGTGTTAAGGGAAATGCGTCGAGTTAATTGTAGAATCATTTGTTATGGTATAGAAAGTGCAAATCAGAGAATTCTTGATTATTATAAAAAAGGGATTACTCCTGCGCAGTCAATATTGGCAGTAAAGAAAGCAAGAAAATCAAGAATTCCCTTGATATTAGGCTCCTTTATCATTGGAGCACCAGGTGAAACTTTTAGAGAGATATATAACACGTTGCGATTTGCTCAAAAATTGAATATAGATTTTCCTGTTTTTAATCTTCTTGGAACAATGCCTGGAACTGACATTTGGGATGAATTAGTGGAAAAAAACATTCTAGATGAGGAAAAATATTGGGAAGATGGAGTTCATATTCCAGACATAGATCCCAATGGGATTCCAACCGAAGAAATTTCAAATTTAATTCTGCAAATGTTTAGACAGTTTTTAAGAGATCCCAAATATATTTTAAAAGAAGCTTATAGAACTATTACGAGTTCATATCGATTATTTGCAACATTTAGTTTTGTAGCGCATAATATAAATAACTTCAGGGATTTTCATGGTGTTAGATCCTTTTGGAATCCAGATAAAGTTTTAGAGAGAGATTGATTT
>JBATUM010000081.1:0-3664 GCA_049671145.1 Promethearchaeia archaeon | reverse complement strand
AATTTCCTCCTGAATACGGATTTTTCCTATATCTTCCACGGCACGTAGTAAATCCCGTTGAGCATCGGCTAATCGATCATTCATAGCATGCAATACTCCTTCCGGTGTTAATAACCATTGCAAATGGGCCTGCAATTCCTTTAATGGATTGTCAAAATCCTCAGTAAAGTTAATATATTGTCGGGGATCCAAATTAAAGGGCATTTCGGCTTCTTTATGAAGCAATATTGGAATGATAGGTTTCTTATATCTTAATGCACGTGTCCATTCTTTTTTGCAAATCGATTGAGGTTTGACACTATCGTATGTCATGATAAAAATCAGACTGACACAAGTGCGTATCCCCTCAACGATCTGTTCGTCCCAATCTATCCCTGGCTTTATTTCGTATTCATCTAACCACACTTGAATTGGAGGTGAGTTAGACAATAATGCATTTCGTAGCTTATAAGCAAAGTCTTTCCCATCAGCTTTAGAATAACTTATAAAATGTTTGTTAGAGATATAAATCACCTTTAGGATTAAGCAATAATAATTTTGAGACACTAATCCATAAGATACCAAGTGTTTTAAATATAATTGCTGATCATTGCTGTTCACTAAGTTCTTATTTTCTGGAATGTTCTACAATTGTTTATAATTAATATTTAGTTTGAAAAAAATTATTTTCAAAAATTTTTCTTTAAATAGATAGGCCAATTGGATAAAATAATTATATTTTTAATCATTAGTTCGTCGTATGTTTGAAGAATTACTATTTATGGTTGTGTTTACAATAATCTCCATTTCCACTTCCTATGTATTGTTAGAATATGTCCCAGAGCCTCTAAATAAGTTGATTAAGGGGCTTGCGATTATTGGAATCTTAATTCATGAGCTCTGTCATATTGTCATGTGCATTCTTACTAATACGAAAATTCATAGTTTTAGTTTAGTACAAAAAGTACACGAACCAGATGTAAAGCATCATCCTGGATATGGTGGAAGAGTGACAATTGGAAAGAGTGAAACATTAACTTTTTTGCAATCACTTCTAATTGCGTTAGCTCCAATTTATCTTTCTTTTTGGTTATTCTTTTTTCTACTGGAACAATTATTATATACGAACTTAGACGTGCTAGTATTTTTTATATTCGTGTTCATTATGTTCTCCATCATTTTGGGTGCTTCCCCTTCAATTGCAGATTTAAGTAATATTCCCAAAGCCATTAGTCGAGATCCTACCTATTCCATGTACCAGATATTACTTCTGGTCTTATCAGGAGTCACCGTATGGCTAATAATGACACTTTATAATATTTATGTAATTCATGAACTTTTTTATTATGTGTTTATTTTTGTCGGATATTACGGATTTAAATACGGTTTGAGGGGATTGAATGAAATGTATTGTTCATTGAGCAGATCTCCAAAAAAAGCAAAATCTAGAAGCCTCACTCGTAGAAGATTAAAACCTAAAAAGCCAAGGAAAATTGAGTATTAAAGCAACCACGGCTAAGATTGATGATGACACTCCTAAAAAGAATATTATTATATTCGAGTTCTTCATATTTTCTTACAGAGAAGTAAAAGAAATGTGATCCAATACATGCTAAAAATATTTTTAAGCTCAACATCAAGAGATTTAAAGGAATTCAGAGAAGTTTTGCTCGCTGAGATTGGGAAAGCCTTAGATGGAGTTGGAATGGAGTTTTTTGTTCCTAGAGGAGAGGGCTCCCAGAAAGATAGTATCAATTACTTGAAAAGGTGCCAAGTAGTTATTTTTTTGATTACACCTTATTATGGCTCCTTAATGGAAGATTGCACTTTAAAAGAAAGCTGTAAAGCAGCAGAATGCCCCATGAAAACGGGAGAGGGGCAGATTTCCTTTACACACTGTGAATATAAAACCACCATTGCAGAGGATATTCGCCATCAAACCTATTTAGTTGAAAAAGATTGGAATTTAATTGATTATTTAAAAGTAATACCTAAGAATGAGTTTAACGTTGAAAAAATGAAAAATCTTGAGATTTTTAAAGGAATACCACCCCTATTGATAGAAAAATATTATAAAGTGAGTAAATTTGCTGATGCACTAAGAGTTGAAGTAAGTAATGAAGCATATGGAAGGATAGAGCAAATTAAAATTCCTGAAACTCTGGATCGAGTAAAAAAGAATCTAGCAGATGCGATTATCGAATGGCATACTCAAGACAAATTAAATTTCACACAATTCTGCGATAGAGAAAAAGTATTTAATGAGTTAATTGAAAACATTGATAGTAAAGTTGAAGTATGGGGAGTTGGAGGTGTAGGAAAGACTGCATTAATAGAATTGGCACTACTTATTCAAAAATTAAAAGGAAAAAGAATACTTACCATTGGAACGTCAAAAGCGTATGCTAGTGGGTCAGGTCTAGAAGACTTTAGAACTAAGTGTAAAGATGAGCAATATATAGCAGATTCTCGTAATGAAATTACAATATATGATGTTATAAATGCGTTCGCAGAAAATAAGTTTCTACCTGATGCTGAAGAAGTAAATAAGATGCCAAAAGAAGAAAAGATCGCGATTTTGTCTAATATCATAAGAAGTGAAGAAAATCTCATTCTATTTATTGATGATTTTCATTTAGCGAATGACGATGTTGTGGAAGTGGCAAAGTCAGTAGACCATATAATTCTTTCTTCACGGAAAAATACACACATCGCTAGAACGGAAATTTATTTGAGCGGTATTGATGAGGAAGATAGAGAAGATCTGATAAAATTGTTTTCGACTGAAATTCCTGAAAATGTAAGGAAATCAATTAATCAAATTGCTGAAGGGCATCCTGTATCTACTGAGTTACTAGTAAAAAATTATCAATACATTGACTTCGATAAAATTAAAGACTTTAACCTCGAAGACGCCAACGATGAACAAGTAAAAGATTTTTATAAACGGGTTATAGAAGAAATTTTCTCTACTAACATACAAGCATTAATTTTGCTTAAGGATCTTGCTACATTGAACACTGATTTATCTACCAATATAAATCGAGAAAGTGTGCTAAATGCTTACGATATTGAAGGTATAAGAAAAGTCTTTAAGAATCTAGTAGATACTGGGATGGTAAAAAAAAGTTCAGGTAGCGAAGGCATATACGAGTTTTACTTTAAACACATCCAAGACTACTTAGAAGATGAAGCAGAAAAAGACTGCCATGAGAAAGCTATAAAATATTATGAGAAAAAAAAAGAAATAATCGGAGAAAATGTTAATGATGCTGTAGAAGTTCTCTATCATAAAGTAAAATCAAATCCTTCTGAAGAATTGGTTGATGAATTTCTTGAAATAAAGAAAAAAGTACAACCAGTTCATTATGGTTTTAGACGTTTAATTGATGTGGGAGAAGAACTTAAAACTCTTGTCGAAGAAAAAAATAAAGCGTCCATTATCAGGGCGCTTGGAACTTTATATCACGATTTAGGGAGGTTTGAGGAGGCAGAACACGCATATAACGAAGTATTAGACATTTATAAAGAGTTAGCTGACAAGAATCCCGATGACTATTTACATGGTATAGCAATTACAAAGATTAGTCTTGGAAATTTATATTTGAATTTAAAAAGGTTTGCGGAAGCAGAAACTGCATATAACGAAGCGTTAGAGATAAGAAAGGATTTAGCTGGCAAGAAT
>JBATUM010000080.1:0-1665 GCA_049671145.1 Promethearchaeia archaeon | reverse complement strand
AAGATGGGCATCAATATGGAAGGACTATGTGGATTTCCCCTAAAAAATGAGGCTTTCGTTCATATTTTGGTTGAAGATGAAACTACAACCCGCTGGGCACTCGAAGATGCTGGTTTTGAAATACGTGCTATACGTGAAGTATTAGTTGTGGATGTCGGTCAAAGTGTGGGAAAACCGGGCACAGGGGGAAAGCTGGCTCGCAAAATAGGTGATGCTGGAGTAAATATTGACCTAATCTATTTTGCTGAGAATAATAGAGTTGTTCTGGGAGTTGATAACTTAGAAAAGGCTCGCAACGCTTTGGCGAAAGAATAAGAAGGGTGAGAACGAGCATTCTAACTTTATTTATTATAATTCTTTTTTTCTATAAATTATAAATAAAATTAAATTTAAATTAGAAAGCAACAAGACACTCTAAAGTTATTATGGAAAACCGTGAGAAATTGGAAGAGATTATAAAAGAAGAGATTTATAAATTACGCAATTTAGGAGAACATGAAAGAAAAGGGAGTGATCATTTATATTATAGATCTTTAAGTAAATTTAAAATAGGTAAACTAAAGAAAGGAATTGATCAAGGGAAATTAATTTATGAAGTAAGTTGTAAATATGACGTATACACGGAAACAGAATTCTTACATACTCCCGAAATGGATGAGTTATATACTGAGCATTACAAGGATAAATTTATTCTTGATAAGGATTTCAGATTATTAGAAATTAAAGACATGCGTAAAAATAAATAAAAAGATAAAAAAAAATTATTATATAAAGCTTATTATTCCAATTATTAGTGCAACTAGTGCAAGTATATATATTATTCGACCAACCCAAATGTGTGCTGATCGTATATTTTTATTTTTCAATTTGTAAGCAACTAAACCTGCAATGATAGAATATACTAGGATTATAATAGAAATCAGACCTAAAATCCCATGAGCGATTACTAAAGTAAGTCCACCTAACATAGCAATACCGATTATTATTAGTAAAATTCCTGTGGCAGCGAAAATTGTATGTAGTGGGAACCATTTCTTGGGTTTATGAAAGGCTACCATTATAAGCGAAATAGATATCAAACATATTCCTATTAAAATTAAGATAAAATGTGGGAATTGGAATAGGTCGACTATTGACATATTTTCAGTTCATCTCTTTTTATTTTAATATTTTAAATTATTTGATGGGATAATAATTAATTAGTTTGTTTTTTAATATTTTCCTTAAAAAATTTAAGGTAGAGAGTAAAATAAAAAAGTCTAATTTGATTATAGATTTATTTGAAGGTTATTTATAATTAAAGAAAATGGAATAGAAATAGGTATCTAAATACTAAGACTATTTCTAAATAGGTTATTATTCTTAGGGAAGTGAATCTCACATTTTTCTAACAAAATTTATTAGAGACGTGCAAGTAAAATTAGAAGCAATTCCAACTCTGGGTGCTATTATTTATAATACTATTGTAAAAAGGATTCTAAGTAAAGCAGAATTAGAAATTGCACAGAATGTTGTTCAAAGAGTAAAAAAGGGGATTTTAATAGATATAGGTTCAGGTACAGGATATTTATCAATCGAAATAGGAAAAAGAGCGCCACAGCTTAATATTTATGGGATTGATTTAAGCAGGAAAATGGTAGAGATTGCCTCGGGTTATGCAAAGAC
>JBATUM010000079.1:0-36165 GCA_049671145.1 Promethearchaeia archaeon | reverse complement strand
GCCAACCCTTACTAAGATAATATGCAGAATATGCTTCACCTACTAAGCTATATATTTCATTAGTTGTTAATTGTTCTGTACGCATCATTGGATGAAATAAATCATAATACCTATAATCTTTAGTTGTAACCATTTTTTTTTTCGACATTTCATTGTAGAATTCCGTTCCCGGGAATGCTGTAATGGGAGTAAATTGAATACAGGTTAGATTAAGGGATCTAGCAAATTGAATATTTTGTCTTACCATTGTTTTAGTTTCACCTGGAAATCCAATAATAACACCTCCAAATATTGAAATTCCCTGGTCCTGAAGCATAGATACAACATTTTTAACCATTTCAGGAGTAGTATTTTGTTTATTCATAGCATCAAGGCTTTGTTGGTGAACTGATTCAATCCCTAGAAAAACTTGTCTCATACCCGCCTTAGCCATTAAATCAACTAACCAGGGATTTCGATATAATGAATCAACTCGGGACTGGCAGGAAAAAAACATTTTATTTGGGACTCCCGAACGAATCATGGTTTCGAGTATTTTTTTTGTCCGTTTTATTTTAATAGTAAAATTGTCTTCACAGAAAAAGATAAAATCATTTTTCCAATCAATATCATAAATTTCTCGCATAATCCTTTTAACTGATTTTGTTCTATAAGTTACAGTTTTATTTGAATTCCTCCACATTTTAATAATGCAACAGAATTTACAATTATGTGGACAACCACGTGAAGTTTCAAGTTGAGCTACTCTTGCACCTAAATAAACATATTTTGCATCATCTAATAAATCTCTTCGCGGCATTGGAAAGTTATCTAAGTTAGATTCTAACTGACGTTCTTTATTATGTTTTACTGTACCATCTTTATCCTTATATGATAAACCATCAATTTGATTTAATAAAATATTGTTTCTATTACCGTCAAGATAATCAATTATTTCTTTAAAAGTGTGTTCTCCCTCACCTCGAACGGTGAAGTCTACGTCCGGATGCCGTGCTACAAATTCGGGTGCTAAAGTAGGATGATATCCGCCTAATATTGTATGGCATCCTTGTTCTTTAGCCATTTGTGCCATCTCTAATGCGGCATATATCTGGGGTGTCATACTTGTAATAGCTACTACATCATATCGGTTTAAATCACTGCGAAATCTCTTTTCACGATATTTATCCACTTTAAAATCAAATAATTTTGCATCATGTTCAGGAACCATCGCAGCGATTGAAATAAGGCTTAAAGGTGGACCCTTAATAATAGCATCCAACCCTGATTCCAATCGAGCGGGATTAATGTAAAGAATATTCATTTTTTTATCTTGTTACGTTATTAATTTTAGTTAAATTAACTCTTTTTATTCATTAGGAGAAAATATAAAATACAGAATTAATTAATTACTATTATAAAATAAATGATCCTTAAAATACTTGTTGCATCTACATAATTGTTGTTGTTTCAACATAGTACTTGTGATAAAAAATTAACGTTAAAATACTTCTTTTTTGAGTTTTTATATCTATTCTACCGCAAAATTATGAGGATTTTAAAGTAATCTCATAGACAAAAATTATGGACATAAGTCCTTAATTTCACCCTCTTGCTTAAAAATTTATTTGAACAAATATATTTATTTTTACTTTTCTTATCTACCAATATTGAGATACCATCCAGAAAACGTCGAGGAATTTTTATTTAGTCTGCAAAAAACAAATACAGCAATTAAGGCAGTTATTTTGCTTTCTATTGAAGGGTTGCCAATTGCGTCTACTCTACCAAGAGATGTTAATAAAAGTCAGTTATCCGCTCTTTCTGCTACAATATTAGCAGTAGGAAAGAGAGGAAATACTGAAATGGATAATGGAGAATTCAATCATTTATATATTAATGGATCTAAAGGCGGTGTTTTGGCTTTTCAATTAAGTAAATTTGAAATACTTGTCGTACTTACGAAAGAAAATGTTAACCTAGAAACACTCCTAAAAAGTGTAAATAGCTTTCAATATGAGGGGCATACTTTATTTCATCTTGAACATTAAGATAGAGGGAGTAAATTTAAAATTAAAAAAAAATAATGAATTAAATTTAAGATATTTTGTTTCCTATTTACTTTAGAAGTATTTAATGGCTAAAAGGATGTCGTCTCGAGTTACTTTCTTTCTTTTTGAATGCTTTGTTAAACTCAAGGCAGATTTAGTTATTTTTTCAGCTGCCATACCCATCCAATCAACTAGTTCATCCACTGCGTCACGGGCAACAATTATTGCGCCATTATGTTTCATTAATCTTCTAATAGGACTCCAACTAATATATTCAGACATTTTCTATTCCTCCACTTTTTTATTATTATATTGATATTTTTATTGATTTTTGTTATTATTTAATGGTTAGTTAAATAGTAATATATCTTCTATATATTTAAAGATTTTGATGCATACATGATTTTATGAGGAATAAAATGAAAAAAATATCACGACAAAATTCAGAAATAGTAAAAAGATCAATCTCGTAAAAGTTAGTTTTTTTTTATGGAAATTAGAGTTTCGTTAAATATTAAGATTATAAGATATAGTAAGATGTCTATTTTCTTCCGCTTTCACAAAATTATGTTTATCTTAATAAAGATAAAAAATTTGATCAAATTCTGAGATGCTCAATTAAGAATTTTTGTGTTTTCAATAAGTTAGTAAGTTTCAATTTATATGGAAAAATTGAGGCGAATTAATCAAGTTAATTAAGATTATCCATGGGTTTTAGGATTTGATTGATATAAGGAAAGATACGATTAACTACAATAATAATTAAAGAAAGAATTAAAAAAAATGGACACTTTTCTATATTGGGCTGAAATACAGCTGGTATTACAATTATTTCATTAATTTATGTCTATAAAAAGAAAGAGGTTTAAAGTTAAATTAATTCTCTTTCTTAATTTTTTTTTTCGTAAGTTTTAAAGATAAGATTGTAAAAATAACAAATTCTTAAAAAACTAAGACCATATTATTTTTTCATATTTACATTTAGTACATTCTACGGATTCCCCTTTTTTTGGAAAGAAAGGTAAGACGGTTCCACAGTATTTGCATTCTAAATCATAAATTTGGTCTAAAGTTTCTATTATTTTTTCAATTACTAACCTATTTGAGAATTCATTTACGAAATTTGTTAAAATAGAAATAATTGTATGAGGATTTTGGGAAGCTACCAACACCTCGATCTTATTAGAATTAAGCTGCCCAATTACTAATAGATCAGCCCCCGAAACCAACTCCATTCCGAAATACCATGCAATTTTTTTCTCATTATCTTTAGTAATTAATTGAAAGTTGTGATCTTCAATTGTTTTGTTAAGCTGGTCGAAATAATCGAAATCATGAATATTTTCGATACCGATTCCAAAACTCTTAATTCCACGCTTTATATTTGATAATTGAAGAAAGTTCCTTACTTCAGAGCTAGGTAAAATTTTTCTTTCAACAGAGATTGGATCAAATTTTACTGTAACGGGATCTGAGTCAAGAGCTCGTACAAAATCTGCATTATTTATAAAAGTAACATATGACCTAATTTCACCCTTTTCTTCTAATGATAATGGTGTAAAAAAAGTATTTATCTGCTTTTGGGAATTTTCGCCTAATTTTTCAAATTCAATTCGAATCTGCTTTTCATTTTCTTTGATTAAATCAGAATCTATAATGACCGTTGGGGGATTGCTCCTACTTAGTTGTAAAAAGTCGGGATATCTAATTCGAATTTTAATTTCTGTAATAGGAGCCATACTTTGGTTGATAATAAGGAGTGAATAAAGATAGTTGCCCCCAAGAGGTTCTAGCTTACACACTAATTTTATTTTATTCTCTTGATCTATATATTCTAATGATACTACTTCTTGTTTTTGAGTTTGTTGTGATTTAACATCTCTAAATACGACTAGTCCTTGAATTCCTTTTGGGTTATTATCATCAGGGTTGTTTTTCATGGCGTTATTAGTATATAACCGACATAAAGAATTTCTATCGTTATTATTAAAAAAGAATATTCTTCCTTTTATTTTTTTTGACCTTATATTTTTTTTATATATGGATTCTAAATATATATAAAGGTTATGAAAGATTTTGAAGAATTAGATCCTCTCTTTGAGAGCAAGACAATTAGACCTTCTTTTGATTATGTTCATATTATTTTAGCTATATTATTATTTGGAGATAATCCTGAAGGTTTGGGAAGATATCGTCTAAAAGAAGAATTATTAATTGGAGAAGGTACAGCAAAATCTCTTATTAAAAAATTAAAGAGAGAGGGCGGTTTTATAGAAGTTCTTGTTAAGAATAGCAATAATAGACAACATACCAAGTCAAAAGGACATGTGTTGACCGAAAAAGGGTTACAAATTCTAATGAAAATTAAAAACAAAATCCCTTTATTAGATGAAGGAGATATTTCTATTTTAAAAAATTTTATAATCGATTCTGAGATTTCAAAATCATATCATTGTTTGGTTAGAGGTGCTGCTAACTGTTTAAAAAGTGGTGTTGAACAAAGAGATGCCGCAATTAGATTGGGTGGATTAGGAGCTACTTGCCTTATTTATAATGGATATGAATTATTGTTTCCCTCGTATTCCTCAGAACAAGAAAATCATGGAGTAAAAATAAACGATAAAGTTCAATTATACTTCAAAACAAAATTAATTAATGTAAACATATCTTTTGAAAAAGAAGATGTTATTATTATAGGATCTGGTACTGATATAAGAAAAGCAAGGTTGGCAGCCTTAAATGCCGCACTAACTTTATTATAAAAGGGGTGTTATATATTAGAAACTTAAAATTTGAGAAGGATATAACACTTTTCATCAACCAGGATATTTCTAAAAAGATAGAACAATGCGTTGATAAAGCTTATCCCAACGAGGCATGTGGTCTAATTTATGGAAAAATTGAAGAAATCAAGAAAATCAATTTCGTAGATGATTATTCTTATCATTATTATACTAAAAAATTTGAGTGTATAGAATCTTCATTTGAAAGTCCTGTAGCTTTTCTAATGGATGATTATCTAAAATTAAAGGAGACATCAGAAAAATTTTTGAAAAACTTCAATTTACAATTAATAAGTATCTTTCATTCTCATCCAGGTGGAGCTTATCCAAGTGGTGTTGATATACCATATATGAGAAGTTACTATGAGGGTAAGATTATAAAATTTAAACATATTATTTGGACAATAATGGATGCTCAAAAGAAAGTATTAAATGGTTTTCTCTATATTTTTGATGAACTTAGACAAATTAATGTAGATTTTCTAAAGAAGTAGTTAATTACAAAAAAAATCATTGAATTTGTTTATAACCATCTTTAGTAATAGTACATAATTGGATATGATATCCAGATGCGGCGTCTCTTTCACGCGAGCTAGAAATAGCTGTTTTGACTAATTCAATTCCTGCATTTGAAGTCATGCCCGTCTTCCAATCAGCTTCTAATACACCTAAGGAGAATGGCCCTCCAGAACCAAAAGCAATGAAATTTTCTTCTTCATAAAGAGTGCCTAATAAGTCAACTCCATAAAGTTTACCCCTCTTCTCTTTTACTGAGTAACCACCAATTATCATCATAGCGAGATAATATGATCTGCCACTGAATAAAATGTTTCTTGTAACGCTAGCAATATACCTGGGTTCAGGAACTTTTTCCTCTTCAACTTCTTTTAATTTAGATAATGCTATAAGTTGATTGACTATATACTGGCAATCCGCTACGCCTCCAGAAATAGTTGCACATGTATAATCATTTATCTCAAAAAGCTTCTGAGCTTGTTTTGTAGCAACAGTATATCCTGCAGTAGCTTGAGATTCCGTTCCAACTACGATACCATCCTTTACAATTATTCCAACCGTTGTGGTACTTGATTTAACGATTTTTTCTAAAGAAGCTTTATCTAAATTTAATTTATTTGCAATATTTTCCATCATTTTTCTGTTAGACTTTTTATTACTTTATTGATAAACTAATTGTTATAATGAATAAATTAATTTTTAGTATATTTATTTTACTTTTACAGATTATAAACATTTAAATACAAAAATTTTAAAGAAATCATTAACTTTACTACTTACTAATTTAATGATGGTATGCCATGGCTCGTTCTCAAGCAAGATCAAAAAGAAAATACACAGGAAAAAAATATAAACACCTTAGAAAGAAGAGAAAAAGAGAATTAGAACGCCCTCCCATAGAAACCAGAGTGGCGGAGGAAAAGAAGAAAAAGCAGAGAGTAATGGGAGGAAATCAAAAGCTTAAATTGTTTTCATCTTTATATATGAATGTTACAGATCCTAATAACAATCAAACTTCCAAAGTGAGAATTTTAAGATTTGATAGTAATGACGCTTCTAAGGATTATAACCGTAGACACATTTTAACCAAAGGTGCGATTGTTGAAACAGAGCTAGGAAAAGCAAAAATCACATCTAGGCCCGGGCAGCACGGAGTTTTAAATGGTGTTTTAGTCTAATTATTCTTGAATTTTGATATTTTTAACATTTGCTTTCTTACCTTCAATTATTTCTGTGTTTTTACTCTCACAAAACTTACATTGGAATAATTGAAGTCCAGTTAATTGAGCTTCTTCGTTTAACGTTACCCTTGATACTTTTCCACATTCCCTACATTTTATTTTACCTGGCACAATCTCAATTTTTAAGTCTGCTCCCTCTGCGATTGAGCCAGAAGTTGCCATCTTAAATGATTGACGCAGAAGTTGGGGAACAATTAAAGTCAATTCACCAACTTCTAAATATACTTCCGTAATTTTTTGAGCATTATATTTTAAAGCAGTGGCTTCTGCTATTTTAAAAATATTATAGGCAAAGGCAAATTCATGCATAATAAGGATTTATCTCTTAGATTGTGTCTTTTTTAATTCCTTGGCTAGTTCAATTAACACTTTTGATTTTTTCTTTCCTTTAGTATCTATTAAAATCCTTCCTGGCTCATCCCACCAAGTTCTCGAATACTTATAAGTCTTTTCGTGTTGAACATTATACCCTAAACGCTTAGCAGCATTGTAAAGATCATTTGAATGTATTTTTTCTACAGCAAACTTTCTAGGAATACGCCTACCCTCTGCTCTACTCCTCTTTAAATCAAAATATTGAGGCCAGAAGATAATAAAAGGTTTCCGAGAGCGCATGAAATTATCAAAGTTTTCTATTTTTAAAAATTATAAGTTTAAAAACCCTCTAAAGAATTTAAAAATTATTAGTACAATGCATAAGGATAATTAAAAATAAATAGAATTTAAGATTTTTAAGTATACAAAACTAACACTATTCCAAGTTCTAAACTCTGAAATTAAAATCCCTTTTTTGAATGGGAGGGTGGTCTAGCTTGGTATGATACATTAGCTTGGTTCTTTCAAACTAAATCTAATCGGCTGGGGGCCGAGTGGTCGGGGGTTCAATTCCCCCCTCTCCCATCAACTTTTTTTAAAATATTTTTCTATAAATAACAATTATTAAATTATCGATTGGTGTAACTTTTTAAGTATCATTATGTTATTTTTTAATTAAAAACCATTTTTATAAGAGAGTGATTCTAACATGAGTGAACTTCAAGAAACAGATAAAGTTATGCGAGTTTTCGCAGTTATTGGGGGAATTGTTTCTCTAATAGAAGCTATTTTAGTAATAACCGGAACAAGTATAATGCCTTACAACTTTGGAATTCTGGGACTTCTTTTATCATTAGCAGCTTCAATTCTAGTGATAGGATTAGGAATTAGACCAATTCATTATACTCCAACATTTTTAGGAATCTTGGGAGTAGGTTTAATTGTCTTGGCTGTTTTGATTGGGGGGATTATAGTACTTTTAGCCACCTTTATTGGAGCTATTAGTTAGTACCTTAAAAAATATTTTTTCCTTTTTTATTAGTTTAAGTCTTTACTAATGCTAGGCTGAGAATTAAAGCACCTTCTATCTCAGATATTTTTCCTACTCTTGATGTATCTATGATTGTAGAATTTAAGCCCATATAAATAGCTCCATATGCTTTACCACCACCTAAATGAACTAAAGTTCGATAGATTAAATTTCCAGAAATACCGTCTGGAGCAATGATTAAATTTGAATTATTTTTAAGGCTGGCTTCAATTAATATCTCATCATGGTTAATATTCAATTTAGGATATTTATCCTTAATATGGGTTATTATTTGTTTAGCTATATTAATAGTTTTATCCACATATTCATCACGACCAGTATCACTAAGCCTACCTCCACTCAAGATACTTATTCTTGGCTCAACGTCTAAAGATTTAAAGAGGATAATCGCATTTTCAATAAAGTTAATTTTTTTTTGATAATCATTGCACTCATCAATGCCGACGGGTCCAAAAAAGAATTGTTTACTATCAAAAGACTCAAGTAAAGCCAAACGATTTATTTCTGTAATGTTTAATATGTGCTTTAACTGCATTAGAAATTTACTAGAACTCAAATTTCCCCTAATAACAGCATTGATGGTATTTTCTTTTAAATAATTTATAATGTCTTTTTCCGGCTCACTACTTTCGATTAATTCAAAATTAAATTTAGTAGTAGTTGATTCAGTTAATATTTTTGATATTGCTTTTGGTTTACCAAAAAAATAAATTTTCGATGAATTTTTCCTTAAAAAATATTGGGTTGTTTTAAAAACCTTTAAATTTTGAGACTGCTCACTTCCAAGACCAATTCCAATATTAGCAATTTTTCCTTTGGTTCTCGATTCAAAAAAATTTAAAATTTTCATAAAAAATTAAAGTGTGCAATTTAAATAAGACTAAAATAGATATAAGCTATAATTATCGTTATTGCATTATAAAAACCATGCATAATAACAACGGCAATAAGATTTTCTTTTCTCCAATAAAATAAAAATCCCAACAATAGAGATAATGCAAAGTATGGGAAAAAGTTTAGTAAAAAAGAGAGTAGATAATCTATTGGAGTAGCATCTCCTATTTGGAAAATTCCTATTAAATGGATTAAGGAGAAGAGTACTGCTGTGATAATAAGCCCTCCGTATTTTCCAACAGTCCTTACTAAACCTTTTTGCATGAATCCTCTAAATAACAATTCTTCTGAAGTACCGACGATTGATATCATAATAATAGCCAGAAATATCAAAGCTAAAATGTCAGAATTAGCAAGAATTATATCTATTTCATTTAATGATCCACCTCCCGTAAATACAATATCCACGCCAAGAATTAATTCCAAAATAATTTCAATAAGGAATGACACTAAAAACACTAAAAGTATTCCCACAACTGCAAACCCTAAACCAATAAAGACTTCTTTTATAGGTTTAAAATTATCATTACCCTTTAGGGTGAATCCTAATAAAGTTAAACGATTATTGAATTTAGGATTTTGAAGATACTTTCCGACGTAATAAACTGGAACTAACATAAATATTAATTCAGTAAATGAAAGGATAACAACAAAATATGGATTAAACATAAACTCTTCCAAATTCGATACAAATGGAAGAAAAAATGACATTATTATAGTTGTTAAAGAAATCATTAAGATAAAAGCAAGTATAGGAATACCTATTGAATAAAAACTACCCCATAATTGTTTTTCTCCAAGATTTAAAATATCCTCATCTGCAATTTTTTTTTGCTCCCATTCAGATCTATATGGATAAGTGCTTACATCTGGAGGTGATGGTTGATGTGAAATAACATTGCTTTTAATATACTCTAAGTCCACTCCACACTTTATACAAAATTTTTGTCTATCTATTTCTGGAAGTTTAAATCCACATGAAGGACAGAAGGTCCATTCTTTTTTACTTAGAGATATATTTTCCTTGTGTTCTTCTTCATTCATATTCATTTTTATATTATGAATTCACCTAATAATAATTATTGGTTCTAAGTTAAAAGTTGATCTGAAATGATGAATATTCTATTAGAAGCCAGCTTAATGTGTAAAATAGCAAAATAATTCATTATTATCTCTTTCGATTGGATTAACAAATCCATATCTTTCAAACTGCACTGGTTTATTTAAGGGAATGCTTAGAAGATTTATCTCCCCATATCCCTTCGAAATAGTACCGTCTGGTTTTAATATTGATATATTCATATATTCATCTTTAGGAACCCAGTGGATTATTGAAAAATCTCTATTTAATTCTAAACTATAATAGTTTGCTTTTACCTTCTTATTCTTTAAATCCAATAAATCAATTTCAATGTTCATTAAATCTTTTAAACGAATAATATCTTTAGATTTTAGCTTTTCAGCATCTCTCTCCGAGATGAAAACGTATATTTTTCCTTTTTTTGCTTTTCCTTTTATTTTTCTATTTCCTTTATCAGGATTTGATGGTAATAATAAAGGTTCTGCGCAATATTCTAAGAAGGGGATTTTTGAAATTTCAATTAATATTGGGTTTTCCACATAAAAATATCTATCTGAAATTTCATCTATTATAGCTTTGTTTTTTGAATATAACCAATCCACATCAAAAATAATGCCTGAAAGTGACATCCCTAGATCCAGCAATGTTTCGCGGACTGCCTCTGGTTTAAAACCTCTTTTTCTAAGAGATTGCAAGCTCCAGGTTCTTGGATCATCCCATCCTTGATATTGACCTTTTTGAATATTATTTCGAGCTTCAGATTTGCTTAATTTCATTTCAGGGAATTTTATTCTTCCATAATGTAAAAATTCTGCTTTTTTCCAATTAAAATGATCCCAGATAAAATTTTCAATAAAATCTTCTTTTACTAAATCAGCTCCTCTTAAAATATGTGAAACACCAATAAGATAATCATCGACACTCCAACTAAATTCCAGCATTGGCCAAACAATGTACTTTTTTCCTGTTCGAGGATGTTCTGCTTCAGAAATCCTCATAAGAATTTGATCTCTTAACGCAGGGTCCTTTTGGTCCATACCGGTTTTTAATCTCACTACTGCCTCACCCTCGCTATACTTTTTATGGAGCATATTCTTCCATTCCTCTAGATTCTTTTCAATTGATTGATCCCTGTGAGGACAATTTCTTTGCTGTTTTTTGTATTTTTCTCTAAATATATCTGCTGGGCAAAAGCAAACGTATGCGATATTATCATTTATTAGTTTTTCGCAGTATTCATAAAAAATTTCTAATCTTTCACTTTTATAATAAACTTTTTTATATTTAACTCCCAACCATTTTAATCCTTCTTCTATTAGCCTATAAGCCTCAGGAATTACATATTTAGCCTTAGGGCTTTCTCTCAATGACTGTGGACTCCCTATTGTATCATCAAAAAATAGAATCAACTCTCCGCTGTATCTCTTTACATATTCATCATTCAATATAACCATTCTAGCATTTCCAATGTGTAATGCACCACTAGGATAAGGTGCTAACCGCATTACAATTTTTTTAAAATTATTAATATTTGGTAAATCTGGTAAAGTTTTTTCCTCTACTTTCGATTCTTTTTTATCTAATGCATGCGGATCTAACCGTAATAGCTTTTCTTTTTGTTGCTCGATACTTAATTTTGAGATTTCTTGGATAATTTCATCTAAGAGCGGAATTACTTCTTTCGTATGGGGCCTTAAGTCTTCTCTTTGTGCCATTAACTTTCCCATTACTGCCTTTTTATTAGGTTTACCTTGAAATTCAATAGCATTTTTAAGGCCAATTATCCATATTATTTTTTTGAGTTCTTTCTCATTCATATATCAGAATCAACAAGATGGAGAGATAATCTACTAAATCTTAATTTTATTAATAATATATAGTTTTCAAAAAGATAATTTTTTTAGCAATTCTTACATAACAATAATGGTAATAGTCATCTAAAAAGTGGAAATAAAAAAATGTTTTATCGGGGATATATACTAGTAAGACTTAAAATCATAGGTACTGAATGGAAAGTCGTTGAGAAGCTTTCAAGTCTCAAATCAACTGAATCCGAAGAAAATTGGCGAGTAACTTATGTTACACCTGTTTATGGAGGATGGGATCTTGTTGTTGAATGCTCATTCACTAAATTACAAGAGTTAGATAAAATTGTGACTTATATACGAGTAGATGATCAATTATCTCAGTGGATTGAAGAAACGACTACATTAGTATCTAGTAAACCAGATTATTTTGGGTAATATATTCACTTAAATTCATCGATTTCTTCATCAATAATATATTTTATTACATTTTCAAAAAGGCTTAAGCCCATATGTTTATATCCCTCAACTGAAAAATGTATACCATCCCCCGTTGTAAATTCAGGTCTTAAGTAATTTTCCTCATCTTTCATATAAGAATAATCAGTAAAAGAAATGTTGTTTTTTATGAAAAATTCTTTTAATTCTTCATTAAAATCAGATTGAATTATATCATATCTTTGACTTGAAGCTCTTTTAGTTATTGGGGGGATCAATCCTCCAATAGAGATAATATTGCTATCTTTTGAGATTCTATGAAGATCCATTATGTTTTTAAGTATGTTTTGAGTAGAACTGCTCCAACCCAAATCATTCGTTCCAATTATTATGATAGAATAATTTGGTTTTGGATTATATGCTATTAAATCATCAATTCTGTATAACAAGCCAGTGGAAGTATCTCCAGGTATTCCTTTATTTACAAAAATTATCTCTTTTGAGATAGATACCTTTTCTTTATTAATTTTTTTTTCAATATATTTAACGCAGTATCCTTTTAACCAATATTCATATTGAGACTGAATATTTCCATTTCCCCTTGAAACTCCATCTGAATGGGGATAATATCCAGGCCAACCAGCTGTCAATGAATTACCAAAACATAAAAAAATCATTTAACCCACTTCTGAACTATATTTAATAATAGCATAATATCCTGAAGGCTTACTTTTGATAAATCTTTCACAATAAGATCAGCATTAAGGAGTTCACTTTTTTCACGAGTGGTAGTAAGAGCAATTGATTTCATTCCCGCCTGTTTTGCAGCCTCAATGCCTACTGGAGCGTCTTCTATAACAAGACAATTTTTAGGTTCTGTTTTCAATTTTTCAGCAGAGATTAAGAAGACATCTGGTGCTGGTTTTCCATTTTTAACTTCGGTAGCACTAATTAGTACATCAAAATCTTCTTTTAATTGTAAAGCATTAATTAATAATTCCACATTTTCACGAGGTCCACTTGAACCAACAGCCAATTTGAATCCATACGATTTAAGTTCTTGGATTATTCGTTTCACTCCAGGCAATGGTTTTAATTTATCTTTTACCATTTCTCTATAATATAATTCTTTTAGAGCTGCCCATTTTTCCACGAGTTCTTGTTCTATCCCATGTCCCACTAATTTTCTCACAATGGTGGGGCTTTGTTGACCAAATGTCTTCTCGAAATATTCTTTACTAAAATGATATCCAATTTCATTGGCCATTTTTACCCAGCTGTCAAAATGAATTGGGCCAGTATCTGCTAATACCCCATCCATATCAAATATAACACTATATTGATCAAACATAATTTTAATTATTGAGAATGATTAGAAAAGTATTATAGTTACTCAATAATTATTAAAAATTACAAATAAATCATTTCAAAAGGTCTGGTAGTCTAGCTTGGATTGCTATATTAGTTTCGATAACATAGCATAAAAAGGGCGCTGGCTTGCGGAGCCAGATATCTTGTATTAAATACTAGACTGGAAATCGAGGGTTCAAATCCCCCCCAGGCCATTAAATTTTAAATCCCCCTGAATTTATCAGGTATCTTCTATTGTAATGAACTTATTGCATCTTGGGACTAAAAATCGACAACCATCCTTAGTAACAACGATATCTTCTTCTAATGAAACCATTCCATAATTTTTCGTTTTAACATAAAGTTCAAGAGTAAAAATATTACCTTCTTCGACTATTCCTTTGGGAATATCACCATATCGTTCCCAGAGTGGACCAAGTAAGACACCTCCATCATGAGCATTAGTACCTAGTTGATGTCCCAAAGCATGAGCATATTCTTCATAATCTTGAGATTTCACATAATCACGAGCTACTTTGTCCACTGAAAATCCAGTAACACCTGGTTTGATATATTCCGCAGCCTTAGTAATTGCTCCATGAACGGTTTTAAAAGCGTGTTTTAATTCTTCTGGTATTTCATCTTCAGATCCAAAAAACCACATTCTCTGCAAATCCGAACAATATCCATTAAGTTTTACTCCTAAATCATTATGTAAAATATGCCCCTTTTTAGTCTTGGAATTAGGGAGGGGACCAACATGTCCAAATTCTTTATCAGGCCCAGCATCTATGGCAGGGCATGAGATGCGCTGCCAAGCTTCAATTATGTTGTGCTTATCCATCTCATTATAAAATAAATTCTGGATTTCCGTTTCATTCATTCCAGTTTTTATCAACTTGGTCATTTTATGATTAATTTCTTCAGTAAGTTCACAAGCTTTTGCGACAAGCTCAATTTCTGTCTTCGTTTTTCGTCCTCGAATTGTTTGAATTATTGGTGCAGCGCTTATAAAAAGATCCTTTTTATCAGAGAAAATTGAAAGCAGTTTAAGAAACATTCCATGAGAGAGTCCATCTGAGACTGGATCATCCTCAGAATAATTCAGAGCAATCTTAGATGGATTAATCCTGTGGAAGAGTTCCTTCATAGGAGCACTAATTCCTTCTTTATAAGGAATAACTACATCCCAAATACCTTTTCTTTCTTCAGCTAAAGCATCAAAATCGCCAACTATAGCAGTTTTGGTAAATTTTTCCCCTTCAAATGCAAAAACAAAAGAAGATTTCCAAACCACATCTCCACCAATTACTTGATTCATAACGGGATCAGGGTTAACAGAAGTTTCACGAGCAAAGATTAACCAGCAGTCAATACCTTTTTCTTTCATGATTTTAGGGATGAGTTCATGTTTTTCTTTAACAATTTTAATCAATAGATCATGAGGTATTTTTGCTTGACTCATTATCTTCCCCTCCATAAGTTCTTTTTTAATTTAATGAATATGGTTTAATATCTCTGAAATATCATTTACTTTTATATAATTTGGGACATTAATTTCTCTTTCAAAAGGAAATCTAAGCATTCTCTTACACAAGATTGTTTGTAATCCAGCTCTATCTCCACCAACAATATCAGCATGCTCATCCCCACATACCATGCATGTTTCAGGTTTTTCTAAACCCATTTTTTTTAATGTATACAAAAAAATATCGGGATCAGGTTTTCTTTTTCCAAATTCAGCAGATGTTACCACAGCATTAAAAAATTCCATTAAATCATACTTTTTAAGTAAATTAATTATTGTCATATGATGTGGATGATTAGATAAAACCGCCATTTTAAGATTTTTAAAATTTGATAACTTTTCTAAAGTATCTTTTGTATTTTTAAAAGGAACCCATTCTTTCTCTTCATATGAATGATATAAATCTGCTAATTCGAAATAAATTTCTCTATTAACCTTCTCCAGATTCAATTCATCTAAAACCAATTCAAATACATTCGAAGTGGGAAATTCTTTTTTTGTCTTAAGGCTTTGTTTAAAATATTGAGTTCTTTTTTTTTTGAACAATTTGGAAAATTGTTTTATGATTTCCTCGTTATTTAAAATATTAGTCTCCTTTAATTTTTTTATTGACTTTCTAAGCCCTTTTCTAAAACATTCAAAATATGTCTCTATAGAAGCATTCCTAAATTCAAATAACGTAAAACCGAAATCAAATATTAAACCATCTATTTTCATATTCTATTTTATTAAAAATCTTTTTAAATTTTAATCTATCTCTCTCCTTTTATAAATTTAATTTAATTTGGATTTGTTAAAGATTTAATAATAAACAAGTTTTTTAAGAAAAATTAATAATTTATTTGAAGTATCATGTCAATTAAAAAATGGCTTACTGATGATACAATTGGAGAGGATAGGAAAAAAAGAGAAGAGGAATATAATAAGTTATCTAAGGAAGAAAAGACAGAATTAAAAAAGAAAAAGCTACAACAAATAATTCAAAAAGATAAGAAGGAAAAGCCAATTATAACAAAATCAGAAAACTTTTTGAATGAAGTTATAAAATTTAAGGAATGGTTAGACGATAGAAATTATATAAAAGGAGATATAGTTAAAATTGAAACGTGGATAAAAAATTTATATAGGAGACTTGAATCGAATTATATTCAAAACCAATCTCAGAATGAAAATATCTCTAAGTTAAAGGAAAAATATAGAGAAATTCCACTAGCATTTTTAGATGAAAAAACCAGAATTGCGTTAAACAAGAAATTAAGGAATGTTAATAGAACAGCATCAGATAATTATTATCTAAGAAAATTAAAAGAGACCATAAAAGAAAGATTAAAAGAAGCGGAATATTATGAGACTTTAAGAAAAATTTTAGAAAATTAATCTTAATTGATAAAATTATTTTGTTAATCATCAGAAAAAACGAGTAGAATGTGGTTAATTTGCCCTATTGCTGGAGTCGGAACACGCCTTCAACCTTTTACATATTCTAAGCCTAAGGCTTTTTTAAAAGTGGCAGGAAAAAGATTAATTGATCATATATTAATCAAATTAAAAAAAACATTTCCCAAAGATACAAACATATGCTTTATAGTGGGATATAAGAAAAGGCAAATTACCGAATATTTACAAAAAAATTATTCTGATTATTTTAACTTAGAATTTGTTGAACAATTTCCTTTGGGTTACGAGGCAGATTCTCCTTTTTTTAGTGGTTTGGGTGATGCGATACTTTTAGCTAAGGATTATGCTTATAACGATGATTGTTTTATTTTTCTTAGCGATCGTTTACCTTTAGAAGATTATTCATCTATTCTTCTAACTTATCATCAGGGAAATTGTGAAGGAATTATCAATATAAAGAAAGTTGAAAATCCTCAATTTTATGGAGTAACAGTGCTAGATGAAAATGGGTATGTAGAAAAAATAGTGGAAAAACCAAGTGAGTTCATTTCTGATTATGCTGTGTCCGGAGCGTATTTATTTGGGAAAAGTATAGCCCCTAGATTATTTCAACTATTAGAAGAGCAAAAGAAAGTTGAAATTAAAAATGGAAAAGAACACCAATTAACTCCAATTATTCAAAAGTTAATTGAGGAAGGTGTTAAACTTAAAGTTAATGAAATGCAGAACGAAATCTTGGATTTTGGTCGTCCTGATAGTTTATTAGATGGTAATCGTCATCTTCTCTCAGAAATAAAGTTAAAAGATCCTTTATATGAAAACCAATCCCGTTCTGGAAATATCGTAGATTCTAAGATTATTCCTCCTGTATTTATTGGAAAGGATGTAAAAATAACTGATTCAGTAATAGGCCCTAATGTATCGATTGGAGATGATTTAGTTATCAATAAATGTATTCTTTCTGAATCTGTTATTGGAGATGGTGTAATTATGAAAAAAATAATATCAACTAATAGTATTATTGGAGATTATTCAATTTTGGAAGATTTAATAAAGAATAATATTACTATTGGAGACTCTACTTATATCACTACGTCTAATATGAAGTCATTTTAGTTCTTGAAAAAGAGAAGAGTAAAAATTTGTAATCTATTCTAATTCTGGTCTTTTATCTTGCCAAGGAGCAATCTCTTCAAACGCGCTCGATATTTGAAGTACAGTTTTTTCATCAAATCTTTTCCCAACTATCTGCATTCCTATAGGTAATTTTTCACTAGACCAACCGCATGGTATTGATGCGGCAGGTAATGAAGTTAAGTTAAATGGATAAGTAAAGGGATACCATCCTGAATGCGAAACCGCTTTACCTTGGATTTTTGAAGGTCCAACACTTCCCAATTCAAAAGCAGGCACTGCTGTAGTTGGTGTTATTAAGATATCATAATTTTTAAAAAACTGATGCATTACCTCATCACAAGCCAATCTCTGAGATAAAGCAAGTTGAAGATTCATAGCAGTCATTGGTAAAGCAACTTCAATTTGTTTGACCAGACCAGGTGTTATACGATCTCTCCATTCTTCAAATCTTTTTTTAAAATCATAAGTGATTCCAACAGTACTATAGGTATAAAATGCATTTTCTGCTTTTCTCATTTTTAAATTTACTTTTTCGGCTGTCCAATCGAACGTTTCTAGCTTATCAATTGAATTAAGAACTGCTTTCTCAACATCAGAATCTAATGCTTTTGCTAAACCCAAATCAAATGAATAACCAATTTTTAATTTTGAAGGCTTTTCATCAAGTATTTCGACATATTTTATATTATTTTCTGGGAGTGACTGTCTGTCTCCCAGGTGGGGTCCTTTCATAACATCCAGCATAAGAGCGGCATCTTTTACATATCGAGTCATTGGTCCATAATGATCCATAGTATAGAATTCAAGTCCTATGCGTGGATATTTAGGGATTCTTCCATAAGTAGGTTTCAAACCAAATACCCCACATAAACAGCTAGGAACCCTTATAGATCCACCTCCATCTGAGCCTAGCGCTAAAGGGCTGATACCTGATGCTACTGCTGCACCAGCACCACCACTTGAGCCTCCAGATGTTTTTTCTAAATTCCAAGGATTTTTAGTCTCTCCAAAAATTAAATTAAAAGTAACCGTAACATGCCCGAATTCTGGTGTATTTGTTTTTCCTAAAATTACACAACCTGCATTTTTAAGCCTTTTAATAACTACTTCATCTTCTTCAGGTATAAAATCTTCATATAGTTTAGAACCAAATGTAGTCCTAATTCCTTTAATCATAATTAAATCTTTAATGCTAGTCGGAATCCCGTTAAGTAATGGTATATCTACTCCCGTTTTAACTACTTTATCTGCTTCTTTAGCCATTTCTCTAGCTAAATCAAACGTTGGAGTACAATATGCATTTAAAATTGGATTGATCTTTTCAATTCTTTCAATAATTATCTCTGTAATTTCTTGAGAAGTAATATCCCCTTTTTTTATTGAATCTGCTATGTCACAAGCAGACATATAACATATTTCTTCATTTTTCATATTTTAATACCCTAATCTTCCTAGATTATAAAATCTTTTATATTATCTTTTATATAATTATTGCGTTTTATTTAATTGTTATTAAGGATTAGAATAGCATTAATAATTAATTGTCATATTTTGAAAGAGAATAATATTATGTTTAAATAAAGTATAAATTTCTCAATAAACTATTATCGAATATAATTTGACATAAAATATGAAAATAATTAGATAGTAAGTTGAAACGTAAAAACAAAATTATATTAACATTAATATTCCTTAATGTTACGGTTTTTTGCTTATGTGCCAATGGGTACGTTAAAGCACAGGGCCCTTATTCTTTAGGAATAAAAGAAGATAAAGAATATGTTTGGGAAGTAACTTATTTGGATTCGAGTGTATTTCCTAGAATTTTAGGTTATGAGCCCAATTTTGATGTAGGTGATAGAACAAGGGTAACAATTCAAGAAATTGTTGATATTGAGACATATTGGAGAATAACTTTATATTTTTGGGATTATCAAACTGATTGGAGTCAACAAGGAGTTCTTGAGAACATTGAACTATATAAAATGGCTGCTCAATACCAACATTGTATATTTCTACCAACTCCGGTTGAAGATTTTCTTGAATCCGTTGGAGATCAGTTCCCTGCAGATTATCAAGTAGAAGGCGCAAAAATATCCCAAATCTTAAAATCAGAAATAGATGAGGAATATTTGCATGAAAGAATATATAATAATGACGGTATTATTACATCAGAAGCTCTTTATGAATATCCTCTTTTAAGATTAATTGTCAAGGTTGAGGCAACATTTTCAGTGATTCCAATGGGAATTTACTTTATTGGTTTCATTTTACTTGCCGTTATAGCAATTACTTTCATTAGTACGAGAAGTAAAAAGTATTCAATTAAAGTACATTGAATAATAAATTGACTAATTTTCTTTTTAAAATTTAAAATCTTCCTGCCATCTTTTATATCCAATCTGCCACAATTTTAATCTGGGTTTATTTAACTTATTATCAACTTGAAACCCTGGCTTGCCATTCCATCTGCAATATCGTTCACATATACGAAACTACCAATATTAGCTCCTTTACCCGGGCATCCCATAAAAGATTTGGTAGCTATATCTAATATTGTCTGGCCAAATATATTAAAATCTCTAGGTCCATAGGTAATTCCAGGATAAAATATGGTTGCATTAATTCCTTTATTAATGTAATCCTTAATTAGCTTTTTTGCTTGAAATTTTGTTTTAGCATAATCAAGAAATAATCCATCCTCACTTTCAAACGTTTCATCCACAGGTTCGGCAGGTGTTGAGCCTAATGCGATAAAAGAACTAACATAGATTAATCTAATCTTTTTATCTAGGGCTATTTTAGCAATATTTTCCGTTCCCGTAATATTTACATCTTCAAAAACTGATTTATCCTTTGCCCACATACGTGTATAAGCCGCAAGATGATATATAATATCAACATTTTCTACTGCTTTATATAGACATTCAGTATCTCTGACATCCCCTATCACGTATTCTATATTTTTAAGTTTTTGAAAGGGAGAATTATCACTTGCTTCTCTTATTAATAGTTTCAAATCATGACCTAACTCATTCAATTTTTCTACTAAGGGAATACCAAGAAAACCAGTTCCACCAGTTACTAAAATTTTAGCCATTTTGTAAGTAGGAATTGAGAGGTTTTAAAATTTTAATATTAGAAATTTTTAAGGATTTTTAAGGGTAACAATACTTTTGCAATTCGCAACCGTTAATACTCTTAAAAATAGGAAAAGAGAAGAAAAAGTTTACATTATTGTGTAATATATTAAAATAGATACTTCCGATGAAGAAATCTCGCTATTTAGAAATTAGTTCACAATTAGATTTGCCATTTCTAGAAACAAATAGAGAACTAATTCAGAAAATATTCGAAACTTTAAAATTAAGGTTTAGATTAATTAAATATTCAAATCAGAAATTAGTTGATTTAGGCTCTGGAAATGGTCAAATAATTATATATTCGGCTTTAAATTGCGGTATCAAGTCTTTTGGATTTGAAATTAATCCAGATTTAATTAAAGAGGCAAAAATGTATATTAAGTTACTGAAAAAACGAAAGATGTATCAGAGTAAATTGTTTAGAAAAATTAAATTTATTCATGGAGATTTTTATGAGATCGACATGAGAGATTTTGATTTTATTTACATATATTCACTACCAACAATGCAGAAGTATTTAAAACATGTATTTTTAACAGCGAAAAATGAATCTATTATAATATCTTATAAATATCCCTTGAATGGATTTGATAGTTTTTTAAAGCTCGATTATGAGCTAAAATCTGAATTTAAAGATCAAATAATTTCAACATTCTATTATAAAAAATTTTAATAAAAATTACGTGAAATGAGTGTTTCACGAACTAATTTGATAATTTAAGTTGTGTTCCAAGAGATTACATATTTTAAGACACTTTTGGCTAAATTATATAAATTAAGTTAACGTAATTATTTTTAACTCTGATATTAAAAGAGGGAGAAAATTAAATTGGATTCAATTTTAATTAGGTTAAATATTCCTTATGATAAGGTGGTAGAAGCATTGAATAAAAGAATCGAGGTTTTACGTAAATTTCCCCTAGATCCTGATATCATTAATACAAAACCTAAAATGGCTAGTGCATGGCATACAGATAATGATATGATGATATTGTTTATATTTGAAGTAAGGAGTGGTAAGCTAAAAGAAGCTATAGAGTTTTTTAATCGTAGAAATCAACTTTGGCCCTCAAGTGAGGGATATGGGTTTGAGATTTGTGTTTCTTATCAATTTAAAAAAGGAATATTAGACCTCCTGAGAAAGAAAAATTATTTAGTTTTTGTAAGCTACGCAACTAAAGATGTGCATACCTTCAAAATTAGTGAAATTGCAAAAATCCTAAGTCACTTTCCAGAAATTAAGAATGTTCTTTATTGGCAAGAGCACATGCACGACAATATATTTAAGTTCATGAATGACAACCTTGGGAAATGTGACATTATGTTGTTATTTTGTTCTGAAAATGCGTTAAATTCAACGCCGGTTGAGAAAGAATGGACTGCGGCTGAAGCGATTGGTCTCCCAATAATTCCAATATTTTTTAATCTAGATCATATTCCTCCGCTTTTAAAATCTAGACTAGGTATGGAATATGACTTTAATGATATGGATAAAAATATTAAGGAGTTACGCAGTTTAATCTTTAAAAAAATAGGCCGACCCGGAGAATAGGAAATTTTCATTACATTACGTTTCACGAACTGATTTGATAATTTAACTTGCGTTCCAAGAAATTACATATTTTAAGTTTTCAGGTTTGGTAATATCTGGATTTAAAAATTCCCATCTCCCTTTTAGTCCTAATTCATTAGCAGTAAGATCAAAATGACACACGGCAATTCCTATATCAACTCGCACAAATTTATTATAAATGGAACCTCTTTTGGAATCTGAATACTTTACAAAAAAATGAAATATGTCTTGATTAACATTCTTTAATATCCTCCATGGTTGGTTATTGCCAGCTGATGGGCTAATCCTGACCATTTCAAGAATTGTTTTATACTCTCCAATACTTTCTTGATTAATTGGGGTATTAAAATCTCCAGTGTAAAAGATTTCATCCCATGATTTCCTTACATTAGCTTTAGCTAGCGATCTAATGAATCTTTCTTTCAATCTTCTGGTTGCAGGATATCCAATGGGAGTTATTGCGGGAATAATCTCATTATCTTTGAGCTGAATCATTTTAGAAAATTGAGAACGCTTGAATGTACCACCCAACCAGCATGTTTTTAAGTTCATATCAGTTGTTGCTAATATCACAACCTCAAATATATACCCATAATTCTCGAAATCATATTCAGATTTCTCAATGGCTCCAGCTATAAATTCCTGAGCACCCTTAATCATTCCATAAGTACCTATCTTAATATTCTCCTCGGGATCGAATTCTGGTACACATATTAATTGAAATCGAGGACTACCAGATACATTTTTAAAAGGACTCTCAATATCTTCTAGTTTTAAAATCTTATCAATTTGACTTCTTGGTTCATTTTCTATGAGTTTGTTTGAATATGTTCTCCAGGAAGTACGTTCTTTTATTATTTCAACTATTGATTTTGAAAATTGCATAATCTAAAATTTAATACTAATAAAGTTAGTTTTCCTAAGGATTGGAATTTAATAACTTTAATTTTTATAATTTAAAATTAATCAGGAACACATTTATTAACTTTTAATAAAGTGTATTTTAAATATTGTTTCATGTAATATCTTTCACTATTGCAATAATCTAATCTCTGATTATAGTTTAAATTATCACATTTTTTTAGAAGGGTATGAATATCATTTGCCATTGTAAAATATTCTTTTTTTGCTAAATCACACTTCTGAACTAAATTATCATCATTTAATAAGGAGGAAAAGTCTAAATTTTCTATTTGAAATTCTCCATTTTCAACAAAAGAAGTATTTTGAAAGGATTCATCTCTTTTTAGTAGATTTTCTCCTTCAGAATTATTAACAAAACCTTTTGAAATGAATATTCATCTCGGGGAATTTTCAAATTAATGAAAATAAGATAAAAGTGGTATTTAAAAAAGAAGAGCCGTAAAGTTTAGTAGAACTAATCAAATTAAAATAAAGGAAAAAAAATAAGATTTATTAATAAACTCTAATTTAGATTTATAATTCTGAACCGCAGTTTTCACAATATCGAGCGTTTTCACGTAATTTATGACCACAATATACACAATAATTCCCTTTTTTAGGAAGAGGAGCCTCTATTTTTTTGGGAGGTGGAACAAAAGCGTCTGATTGTTTATATACAATTCCTTGCCCTAATTCAATTTCTCCGGTTTCCGCATTAAATTTATATTTGACAAATCCTTGTTCTCTTAAATCAACTAAAACTCTTAAAACTTCTTTTGGTTTAATTCCAACTTCTAATGCTATATCTTCTAACTTGTGGTTTCCTTTGAAATCTCTATCCCTTATTGCAACTCTTATTGCTTTTTTAAATTTATTATTAGTACGAATCTGTGTAAATCCACCAATAGAAATAAAGAAAGCAGGTATAAAAAGCCAATATCCCCAATATCTCAATCCAATAAAATCTATATTGAGGGAATTTAATAGAAGAGAGATTATTCCAACAATAATAAAGGCAATAGCTACCCCGAAAGTTTCCATTGGAGCTTCATATTTTTCTTTTGAATAATATCGATTTTTTTTATCTATAGACATATTTGATTGCACGATTAATATTTTTTGATTTATTCAAATTTTTTAAGATAAGGTTATTAATTAATCAGATTATTTATTCTTTTAAAAACTACTTTAGTCCAATAATTATTAATTTTAAAAATTCTAGTTTTAGAAAATAAAATGGTCTAAAATTGCCACTAAAATAGGCATTATGAAAAGTAAGAGTATTTTAATGATTATTATTAAAATTTTTTTAGTTCGCCGATATTTCTTTAGAAAAATTACCTCTTGTTGTTCCTCTATTTCTTCTTCCACTTTGTTGACACCACTTTAAAAATTTAACATTCTAAGGACAAAAAACGCTATATGGGCAGCGATAATAAATAATTCAAGTCCTAATACGATGTATTTTTTTGCTTTAGCAGACCCACAATTTAACAGTATTTATGAAACATTAAAAAGCATCTTTTCTTTTTATTCTTGAATGATTAAATGGGTGAATTAACGATAGATAATATCGCTATTAGTACAAAGGGTTTGACTAAACATTTTGGTAAAATAATCGCGGTAAATAATTTAAATATTGAAATTGATTATGGTAAAACATATGCTCTCTTAGGACCTAATGGAGCTGGAAAAACTACAACTGTCCGCATGTTAAATTCGATTATTTCCCCTACTTCTGGCACAGCCTTAGTGGGAGGTTATGATATCATTTCCCAGAGTATAGAAGTAAAAAAAATTTGTGGATTTCTCCCTGAATCTCCTGGTTTATATCAAAAATTAACTCCTCGAGAGTTTTTAGAGTTTATTGGTGAATTATATTCTTTACCTAAAGAATTGATAATTACTCGTATAGATGAATTATTAGAGATTTTTGACTTAGAGGGGAGAGAAAACGATCTATTAGAAGGTTTTTCAAGAGGCATGAAACAAAAAGTTTGTTTATGTGCTGCCTTGATACAAGATCCGAAAATAATTTTCTTAGATGAACCAACTTCAAATTTAGATCCTGCTGCTACTAGAATGGTAAAAGATCTAATTTCTGAGTTAACAAGGAAGGCAGATAAGACTATATTTATTTGTACTCATCTCTTAGATACGGCCGAAGAATTATGTGATCGAATTGGTATTATTGATAAAGGAACATTGAAAGTAGAGGGGACACCACGAAAAATAATTGATTCTGTTAATGCTCAAGATTTAGAGGATGCTTATTTAAAAATAATGGGAGTTACGAAAATTGAGGATTTATTAGCTTGGAGAGAAGAATTACCCGAAAAAGCTAAAGAGAAAAAAAAAAGGAAAGGAAGAAAAAAGAAGTAATATGGCGGCTTGGAAGGCGATTGCCAAAACGGAATTAAGAAGAAAAACAAGTAGTTTTCGTAATCATAGATTTTTGTTGTTTCTAGTAATTTATACAATACTCTGTGTATGGGCATTTCTATTTGCACCTTTAATTTTTGACTTATTCATGCCTAATTTAGTCACATATTTCCCAGGAAATGTTTTTTCAGTTGTTGGATACCTTATAGAATTTATACTGATGATGCTATTCCTTATGATTATAATGTATCCAATGCAAAATATTTATCGAAAGACGGAGGTTGGCTATAAAGAAATGGTATTAGCATCACCAGCTAGACCAGGTGATATTTTTTTTGGAGAGTTTATAGGAAAGGTACCAATATATCTAATATTTATTTTAGTATTAGCACCAGTTATAACTGGTTTAATAAATCCAATTATAAATTTAAACATTATTCAATATATCATTATTTATTTATGTGTAACTGGACATGTTATTTTTGCTGCTTTATTAGGGTCCATTTTAGTTTCTTGGCTCGAACATAAAATAGCAAGAAGTGAAAAAGCACGTGATTTAGGTAAAGTACTACTATTTCTTTTAGCCATTGCAATGGTTGCAATATTGTATACATTTACCTATTTATTTAATTATATAAAATCTAATCCCCATATTAAAAACTATTTAAGTTTTTACCCTTCATTATGGTTTTCAAATATTATTTTATACACGATTCAACCTGTATTAATAAGCTCGTATATTCTTAATATCTGGGTAAGTATTTTTCTTGCGGTCTTTATTCCATTTACAATTCTATATATAACTTTCAAAAAAGCGCATGCGTTTTTCTCTTTAGAAACTAGCATTGAAAAAACTAGTACGATTATTGAAAAAGAAAACAAGTTCTATAGATTCATACGAAAAATTACAAGAATAAAATGGGAAGGTTTAATTATAACTCAATTAAAAGAATTTTTCAGAAAAAGGGAAAATATAATGAAAATTGTATATACCATAGGATTAACTTTATTTGAAGGCGTTATTTTTGCATTTTTAGGAGGAGATTATCCGAATTTAGATACACAAGACATAAGTTTGTATATGATGATGAGTGTTATGATTGCTGGGATGTTATTCAGTTTATTTTTAGGGAATTATATTTTTGTTGGGTCGAAAGAGCTGATATGGGTATACAAGAAATCCCCCAGAAATATTAAAGTATTAATCTTTTCATATCTGCGAATGATAACTATTATTATCTTCTTTATTGGAATTGGTTTGACTATCTTTTTTAGTTTATTTTTTCAATATGATATATTTACCGCAATGTACTTTTTTCTATTTCTTATCATATATAGTTTAATATCAGTTTCTCAAGCTATAGGACTTCAATGTATAAATCCAGCATTTGAAGAAAAAGGAGGTGATATGCAACTTACCATAGGAATTTTGGTTATTATTAACATGGCAACAATCTTTGGAAGCCTTTTTTTAGGATTTCAATTATTAGGTAGGATTGATCCCCCGCCAGAATTAATAAAAGTTTTTTTCAGCCTTCCTTTAATAACTTTTGGCACTTTATTTGCTATTCCATTACTCATGTTCGGTCTTAAAAAATTAAATAAATTAGAATAATTAAAAAATATTAAAAGCACGACCCATCCAATAAACTATAAGAAAAGACGTAGGTACAGCTTGTTTTAAACCATTTCCATAAATTTCATCCCTATTATCATCATAAAATTTGCTATGATCCCAAAGAAAATAATGGACTTCGCTTTCTGATACTGTTCGGGGTAATAAATAGAGTTTTTTATCAAATCCCAATTCTTCACCTATCCAAGCAAAGAGACTGCCAAAGGTATTATTTTCAAAAAAATCATTTTTGAAGTGAATTGACAGCGATGTTCTTCTTTACTAGGTTCTTTCGGGTTCTTATTCTCATATTAACAACTTATTGTAATCTTACAAAATTCTCCCAAATAATTACTTTACGTATTTAATTGGAATTTTTTACTATTTAAAATTTTAAAAAAAAGAAATTCAAAATTATTCGAAATATTTACATATAATTTACATAATCTATTAAGTTGTCAATATTATCGCGGATTTTCTGTAATGATGCCAATATAAAGTCTCTATCTTCAATGCTTAAACATCCAATATCATAAAGACCATCTATTAAATCCATGGTTACTAAAATTTTTGATCTTGCCTCTCTTAAACAGTCTAAAGTTTTAAGAATGTTATCAGCCATAAAGTTTTCATAAGCTTCATTTATATATTCTTGAATAGTATCAAGAACACACACAACAAAACTACAAATACATGGAGTTACAATATTACAAATGTAATTCTTGATATCGTCAATCTGTTTGGTTAGAAATTTGAAATAGTCATCTGGAGTTATGATAATATGTTCTTCCATAGTCGAGGTTTCTTCATCACCTTCCCATTCTCGATCATTATTTGTTGCTTGAACGATTAATGTATGAGTCCCAACACCTCCAGAATAAAAGATATTTTTGCAAAGTTGATATTTAATTTTTTCTTGATCTAATGTGCCTGTTGCTATTTCTAGTCCATATTGGGAGATAATTGTATAGGTTCCGGTTGCTTCACTATCAGTTATCCCATCATTATCTATGACTACTAAATCTAAACAATCTTCATTTTCAGAAATCGATATTTGAGGAGGAGTAATATCATCATCGAAGATCTCAAGAGAGGATGTTATAGTGGTGTTTAATTGATCTTGTCCATACTCAGAATCATTATCAATAGCGACGGCATAAAAATCATATATTCCAGGAACTCTCGGATTTGGAATCAGTATTTGAATACTTTCATCATTATAATGATATCTGGTATCTATAAAATCAATAAATAACTCTGCAATGCCAGATTCATCCTCAGCCATAAGTTCGAAAATTATATAATCATAACTATCATATATTGGCGCATTTAGTATACATACCTCTGAAAAAATGGGACAATTAACATCGTCATCAAAAATTTTGAAACTTGAATACAAGTTAGATGTTAGTTGATCCCCTTCTCGATCATTATCAGCATCACAAGCAACAACACCTAAACTATACTCTCCGGGAATAGCAGGATTGGGGATAGATATATGATTATCTTTATCTTCATCGATATACTGATTTCCCAGAAAATCAATAGATAGCTCTGCAATTCCAGTATCGTCCTCAACTAGTATTTCAAAATCAATAGTTTCATTATTATCGTAGATTGGTGGATTTTGAATATCAATACTAATAAAATTTGGAGGGGAGTTATCATCATCATAAATATTTAAAGGTTTAAATTTAAAATTAGATGTCCAATATTTAGAGATGTAGAATGTTCGATAGTAATAATAGTCATCCCCTTCAAAATCTATTTTATATAAAACTTTTACGTGAAAATATAATTCATCGCTAATAAAATCAACATTCTCTTTTTTTGCGGTATAATCTTTTTCTGAGGTAGTCCATTGTACATGATCTTCTAAAATCTTGCTATATCTAACTCCCATAAAGCTCTCGTCAGGATTAAGTTCGTACAAAATAGGGGGAGTACCAGATTGATACTGCTTAAAATCACTTCCATCTTCGAATTTTTCACTATTAGTCAAAGAGGTATCCTCAACATTATAATCTAGATAAGCATAAACTCTGATTACCCACTCATCAGGTATATTATCATCTAATCTAAAATCAATCTCGAATAATTCGTCGGTATGACTTTTAAGATCGAATCCTTCTATAGGGTGGTTGTCAGGTCCAAGATATCTAATAAGGGGAGTATTTATTTGCTCGCTTAAGGAAGAAATTGATCCTGCATCCTTATTATTTAAATTATGCAATTCTTCAAAAACATCAAATGCATTAACTCCCTTTAGAGGTGTTTCCTGTATTGTTCCAATAAGAGTAGTATTTATTAAGATTAAGGAAATTACTAAAAATAATCTGTAAGTTTTTCTCCCCATAAAGAATTTCACCTTATACCTATAATTATAATAAATTTTGTTTTATGATCTTTTATATTTGTTTTTTTTCTATAAATTATTTATTATTTTTTGCTTGTTATACAAAAATTTTTTTAATAAGTTCGTGATTATGATCAGTTGATTAAAAAAATTTTAGTTGAATTCCAAAAAATGAAGAAGATAAGAACAATAAAATATTTAATGGTTTTAATATTATTTTTGGTCTTTATAAATTCGATTTTTTATATAGAATACAACAATCTTACTAAGGTAAAACAAACAGAAAGCGATATTAGTAAAATTAAACCAAATATAGATCATGGTCCTATCATTATAAATGGAAATGGCGCTTTTAATCTATCCAACGGTGTTACCTTTGGAGATGGTACTTATGGGAATCCTTTTCTAATAGAAGATTTTACTATAGATATAGATGGACCTACAAACTGTATCTTTATAAATAATACGAACGCTTATTTTAAGATACAAAATTGTACTTTAGAAAATTCAGACACAAGTGGTACAACTATTAGATTAAATAATGTTACTAATGGTTTGATATTTGACAATGATATAAACTTAGGAGCAATTCAATTAATGTTTTCCTATAATATTACATTTTCAGATAACCAAATACTGGATTGTAAAGAAATTTATTTTTTGTATTCTGACAATAACGAACTTAGAAATAATTATATTCAAAATAGCACTGATGGAATTAGATTTATATATTCAAATAATAATACAATTATCGCAAATGAAATTTATGATTGTGGAGATTATGGCATAAAAATATATTCTGCAAGCAATAATACTCGAATAATTGAAAATTACATTTACAATAATGGTGGCTATACTGGTACAGACCAAATTGACATCCATGGAGACTGCTATGGTACTGTTGTAGAAGGAAACTTTTTCAGGTATCGTGAAATAATCCCACCTGATTTCCCATGGCTTTATATAATTCTAGCTGTATTAATAGGAGCAGTTGTTATCATTGGTGTAGTTTTATATCGTAGGCATCGAAGAACAAAAGAACATAAACATCCAGAGCCTCCCGAATTTCCTGAACCTGATGAACCTCCAGCAGCTACAGAGCAAGTTGATCTTCCTGAACCTCCTGAACTTGACGAGGATTAAAATAATATTTTTAATATTAAATTTTATTAAGCCAACTTGAATCGGATTTTAGATGTGTATAAATCTTTTTATCACCAAAGTCCCCTCTAAATTGCTTTTTTTCCATTTTGACTATTCGGACTTTCCAATTTCTCTCTTTTATTCCTATGTTTATTGCTTGAGTTAACTCTATTTCACCTCTTTTAGAGGGATTTAGAGATTTTAGTACTTCGAATATATCTTTTGATAAGATAAAAATACCACAATTATTATAATTTGATTTTGATTTACCCCTTCTGGGTTTTTCAATTATATTTACACAATAGAGGCCATCATAATAAATAGCAGCTCCTTTATGAGCATCTTTAGTAAAATTTGCAACTAATATGAAATCTAGATTCTTATTTTTATATAATTCGTAAACATCCCTATAAACTTGATAAGGTACTAAAATATCTCCCCAAGTTAGAAAGAAATGTTGGTTTTGGATCAAATTCTCGCACAATAATGCTGCTCCACCTGTCCCATTTAAATTTTTTTGAATCACATATTCAATATTTAGTCCCCATTTTGTTCCATCCTGAAAATGACGTATAATTTGTTCTTTTTGATATCCTACTACAATTATTAGATCTCTAAAACCAGCATGGATTAAACCTTCTATTATATATTCTAATAGGGGTTTACCATGAACTGGTAACATAGTTTTTTGATATATATTAGTATAAGGGCGCAATCGCTTTCCATAACCTGCACATAAGATCACTGCTTTCAGTAGGTTTCAACTCTTTTTCTAGTTTTTATTATATTCGGGTGAGTGATGAAATTTCTAATCATTTTTTGATATTATTTCAATATCATTTAGATATTACATTTTTTTTTCTTTTTAGGTACTTAGATTTTATTGATATATTCGTTGAATATAAAAGTTTAGTTTTTATAATTTTCTGCATATTAATAATTGAGTTTCAATGATCAGAGACATTATCATCATTAAAGATGGTTTACCGATATTAAATAGAACCTTTTTTAATTCGGTTGGAGGATCTAAATCAGGAAAAGTTTTTTCACACGAAGATAACTTAATTATGGTTTCTGGTTTCTTTACTGCATTAAACTCATTTTCTGATTCATTTGAAGATCTCGGGACTATTAGTGAATTAAAACTTTCTAATAATGATTTCAAATTATCATTTCTTAAAGAGTCTAGCATCCCTAATTTAATATACCTAGCTACATATGACGATGATTCTAAGGCTGCAGACGTTCAAAGAGTTTTAAGAAAGATTTCTTTTGCTTTTCTAAATAAATATAATATTAATCAAATTTTAAATTGGAATGGAAAAACTGATGCATTTCAATCATTTGAACATATCTTAAATATCTATGTCACTGAAGAGCAAGAAGAAAAAGAAGAAGAATTTAAAGAAAAGGTTACTGAACTTTTTAAAAGTGTTGAGGAAAAAATAAGTGAGGAGTCTTGTCTATTAGCATTAAAAACAGAAAATGAAACTATAGAAGACTTACCAGAATACTGCAGACAAATTCCAAAGTTTATAAGTTCTAATAAAATTAATCCTAAATATTATCTAACTGGTAATACGGCTTGTAAAGTTTACTCTGAAATAGATGGGAAAAAATCAATTAAACTTATTACAATAAAATTAAATTTGGAACATGAACAAGTTTATAATATATGTAAGAACTTGATTAAATTAGGATTTATTAATTTATCTTAAAGAGTAAGATCTTTATTTTTGCAAACGTTTTTGATGTTGTTTTTTACGTTTACGTTGTTCTTCTTGGATTTCTTCATTTAATTGGTTTAAAACTAATGTATCTTTCCCTTGGAATTTAAAAACTCCAGCAATCTTACTTTCTTCTTTATCTCCCGATTTACTTACTTTTTCAAAAGAGAGGGTGATTGGTAAATCTTGATTTAAAGCCAAATTTATAAAATTAATAAAACCAATATGCTTTTTTGGAGCAACATTAAATTTTATAGATACATCCTTGTTTTTTTTCGTTTTTACATTTAGGATCAATCGCAATTTCAATAGTATTCACATTCTCTTGAGTTTTATTCGAATTTTATATTTAATTTAAACTAGGAAATTAAAAAAATTATATTATTGTGATAATTAAATATTATATAAAAAGGAACTTACCGTAGAATTGGTTAATTTCAAAAGGATAACCTCATAATCATTCATAAAATTCTTTAACTTGATAAATATGCCCTCAAAATTTCGATTACGAAGAATTTTCCATCCTTTGATAAAAATTCTAGCCAAGGCTTTAAGTAAGATTGGGGTTACTCCAAATCTTGCTACTTGTTTTATGCTAGCGTTCTCCTTTCTAAGTTTTTTTTTCCTAGTATTTTTATCTAATCTTTTACTATTTTCAATCTTTGTTTTTATTACTGGAATTTTTGATGGCGTAGATGGAGCAATTGCACGATTAACAAATAAAACTTCTACCTTTGGTGGTTTTTTTGATTCATTAATGGATAGGATTAGTGAATTTATAATTTTTTTAGCCCTCTTAATTTATTGTTGGAACAATATTCTCTGGAATTTTGTGGATGTAAGAATAGTTATACTAATCTCCTTTATAGCCTCTCTCATGATTAGCTATTTACGAGCTAAAGCAGAGGTAATATATAAGGGAGATTTTGATATTGGATTAATGGCAAGATCTGAAAGATTATTTTACATATTTATATCTATGTTATTAACATCTTTTTTAGGATATATCAATGAATTTCTTTTTGTTTTTATGATTTTAGTCTTAACTACGGGTTTCTACAGATATTTCAAAATTAATAAATCAATAATCAAGTATTTAAGCGAATAAAATTGATATAACGATGGAGCCTTTATTCTTTTGTTTTAATTACTTCAATAATAAGTTTGTCTCCATCTTTCAAGTTGAAATAATCTCTCAAATAAGGTTTAGCTAAAATTTCTACCACATTTTTTTTATGATGGGTTCGTTTTATATCGAGAATTGCTGCTTTACGACGATTATTCTTGTTATCTAATCTGTAAATGTACACATCATAACACTTTACGGGGCCGTATTCTCTTTCTTGAGTTTTAAATCCATTAATAATTACCGGTCTAATATAATGAAGTTTTTCTTGTAAAATTGAATTGTCTGTATCACTCAACTTCAAATTGAGTGTCCCCTTATAAGGTTCAAATCCCAATTTATTTTTAAATTGATCAAAATAACCTTTAATAGCCACATAATAACCTCCTTCATGTATTCCTTCAATTACTTCTCCTACAATTAATATAGATTCGAGAAGTTCCTTCAGATTTTTATAAATATTAAGCATTACGCTTGCTCCTTCTTTTGTAATCGAAATTTTCTGTGTTTTCCCTTCACTTCTTCTTTTAATCCAGCCTAAATCTTCTAAATCTTTAATTCTTCGACTTCCAGTTTGTTGACTTAAGCCTAATAATTCTCCAAATTCTATGCTACTAATTTTAATAGAGCTTCTATTTTTTGTTAGTCGGCAAAGCTCAAAAAGAGCAAACCAATTTGCATAATTTTCAGGGGTAACCTCTTCATTTTCTTTCATTAAATATGCAACTATTTATTTTCCTTGTAAGTCTTAATAATTTTCCTTTTTATTAAACTAGAAGAATGCAATGCATATTTATCATAATATGATTTCATTCTTTTCACTTCTATATGGTTTAATCCTTTTCTTTTCAATCCCTCTTTTAAAATATTAAGATCATACTTTTGATCTGGGCCTAATAAAATAATATCAGGATTAATCTCTTCAACTGTTTTAAGAGTGTCATTATCACTTCTTCCTAATCTAGCTTCTTTTACATTCTTAATATTTTTTATAACTTCTAATCTCTGTTGTTCTGGAATTACAGGACGTTCACCTGAATATAATTCCCGATTATTATCTGTAGCAACAATTACATATACATCTCCTATTTTTGCTGCCTCATTAAATAAGAATATATGCCCAGGATGTAAAATATCGAATGTACCAGCAACTAATACCTTCTTTTTCATTTTAAAACCTATTTTCTAATATTCATTCAATTACATTAAATGAAAGACCGATAAAAACAGGGCCTCTAATATCAATTTTTTTTTGTTTAGAGTGGATATACTCTAGTACCACATCATCTACCTCTAAATTCACTTCAGCAGCACGATAACACATTTTTATTCTATGCTCATAGGAAGTTTTATTTTGATCTAATAAAATTTCTATATTATAAGCCATTTCTGAAGCGATAGCTTCAAGATAATTCTTACCTGTGTTAATTGCGTTTTCAGGAATTTCATTTGGAGGTAATCCTATAATATTTCCATCTTGTATCCATATCTTATTAAGGGCGGCAGGGCCTAACAATTTTACATTTTTATCTTTTTCCCATATAAATACAGCAATCCTCTTATTTTTTATGATTCCTTCCCAAACCTTAATTTCTATAGGAGATTTCTCATCCTTTCTATCCAGTGCGGTTTGTAAAATTGCATTTTTAATTTCAATTCCTTTTTCAGTTAATGGCATATATTTATAGTCAATTGATCTACTGATTTCTTCATCTGAAAATGCAATATCTTCATAAAAGTAAGGATATACTAATTTTCGAATATCTTCAATTTCACTTTTTATCATACAAATTCTTTCAACACCAAAACCAATATTAAAAACAGGATACTGAATATTATATTGTGCTAAACTTACAGGAGAATAAAATCCTCCATCTCCAATCTCAATCCATTCGTTAGTTTTAGGATGTTCTACAAATATTTCAAACTCAGTTTGAGGAGCATAATATTTTGATGTAGCTTTCTTAATATCTGATTTATTATTTTTGAACCCCATTTTTTCACATATATCAGATGCAATATTCTGACAATCTTCCAAGGAGATTTCTTCTGCCATGATAACTAAAGATAAAGTATTTGAACAATATAGATGAGTAGCATCAATTTTTTGTTCTCGACGAAATTTAGGGCAAATTGAAAAATATTGAAGTGGAAGTGGCTTTTTTTTCTGCAATTCATTCAATACTAAAAACCATAGAGCCGTAGTATGGCTTCTGAGTGTAGTTTTTGTAGGTAATGGTTTTAAATTTTTCAATTCAGGAAAAACTTTATCAATAATTTCGGTGGCCTTACTCTCTTCAACTTCTAACCTTTCAATAAACGTTTCAATTAAATCATCAGCTTCAATTTCTCCTTTTTTATAGGCTCTAAAGATATTCTTTAATACATCAATTTTATTAAAATTTGGAATTATTTTCTTTAAAAAATTAATTTTTTCATTTGAAATTCCGATATCTGGGCGAGGTAAACCCGCTAAATAAAATAATCTATCAAGAATTAAAGCTGCTTCAGGGCCATATTGCTTATAAATTTCACTTTCCTCGACAAACATTGGTAAAACTAGTTCTTCAAACCCTAGAGAGAGCATCTTTTTCCTTGCATCAAAGATAAAGTCATTTACAATGTGACTT
>JBATUM010000078.1:0-9653 GCA_049671145.1 Promethearchaeia archaeon | reverse complement strand
GTTCTTGCTAATTCAAGCTCATCTTCATGTGTAATAATAGGACTCATTTTGATCAATTTATAAAAAAATAATTTATATTAATTGTTAGTATGTTTTTTATGGTATTACATAATTATATTTTTTAGTTTTTTTTATCAAATCATAATTATATTGGAAATGAAGCCGTAATAATATTATCTTTATAATTTGCCTTTATAATTTTTGCGTTAATTGTTTTATTCAATAATTGATCTGAATAAATTAGTGGTTTTTTCAATAAGACTTTTATTCCATAATTCTCATCAATTCTACCAATACATTCACGATTCCAACGTCCTTTTGATACAATTTCTAATTCAATAATATCATGCTTTTTTAAATTAATATTTGAAATTCCTAAGCGCCTATGAATGCCAAAATCTAAAGGTCCAAGTTTCAATTTAATTTTATATTTATTTTCTAATCTAGTTAATTGATTATAAAAATAACCCCATGATTTTGGCCGAATTTTTTTTAATTTTCTACCAGTCTTATAAATTAGATACTTCTGGATTCCAATTTGAATTTTTTTTTCAGAAAATCCTTTATTTCTTAGGTTAATAATGAATTTTATGATATCTTCAATATCGTTATCATTTTGCCTTGGGAACCAGACAGGAGCGATTAATACATTAATTTCAGAATTTAATATTGTGTGAATATTTTCAACAAGTTTTTTCACATTGTATTGCTTACATGCGCATAAATAATTCGCTTTTTCTTCATCTAAAGAGTTTAAACTTATATTTATACGTGTAAGTTTAAGATTGCTCAGTTTCTTAATGATTTTTTCTGTTAATAATAACCCATTACTCTGCATTGAAATAGTTTTTATTCCTTCAATTTCCCAAAGTCGATGTATTAATTCATATAATTCTGAATATAATAAAATTTCACCATAAGGGGCAATATGAATTTCAATATCATGATTCCCTTTAATAACTACAGCTTTTACAATTTCTTCAACTAAATAATCAGAATTTATTAGAAAGTTAGTTTCATAATCACCAGCACTAACAAAACAATATTTGCATTTCAAATTACACAATGTCAATGGTTTTATTTCAATAACATTTGTACCTCGATCTACTACTCCAATAAAATCCACACCTATTATGGGGATCTGCGAGCTTTTATCTACATATATTACATTATTAGCCATATTAAATGAGTTGAATAATTTCCTTTTACCTTTAAATTTTATATCTTAGAATAGCAACGATCTCTCCTAAATCAATAATTTGTTGTCCGGTCGGATGCTCACTACTTAAAATATGAAACTTTCCACCAGAATTTTCAACATTAGTTAAAATTTCTTCGATTTGAAGTTTCTTCTCTTTTGATGTGCCTCTTATCAAAATATCAGCCAGAAATAATTCTTCTATTGCTCCCCTTTTTGAAGCTTTAGAGACTTCATTTATTCCAATTGAAATTAAATCCGCATCAGTAGCGAATAGTGTAAAGATTTTTTCAATATTCTCTGTTTCTTGTAATACCTTTACATTTTTTTTTAAATTTTTTAATTTGGAAGATTTTAGCGTCTCTAAAATCGCACTTTCAGTACCAGAACTAGCATGGATACTTTTAATTTTTGAAAGGTAATCTGGATTTTTCTTTTCCTTTAGGTATTTAATGAATTTATCTTTAATATTTCCTGGTCCACATAAAATTATTAGATCGATATCAATGTTTTTGATATTCTCACTAATAATTTTTTCAATATCATCAAAAAATTCCTCATATGCTTTATTTCGATAAGTTTGTTTATATCTTTTTCCTGGAATCGTTTTTCTAATTGTAGCAATTCTATTATGGCTGAAATTAGTTATAAGAGATGCGTTTGCTAATCCTGTTTCAATAGCAATTATTAATAATACAAAATTAACTTCAAATTTTGATGATTCTTTTAACCTCCTTATTTCACTTTTTAACCATTTTTCCTTTTTAATTGTTATTTTCTGACCTATTTCGATATTAAACGTATGATACGTTCCATAGCTAACAAAATCCTCAGGACCTTCAATAATAGTACCTTTAATTCGTAATCTGTTTGAAAATTCATGGAATGAGATTGATTCCACGTTTAATTTTAACCACATAGGTTTTCGGTCTCCTTTTGTACCTTCCCTCAATACCACTCTTCTAGAGGTACGAGTAGAAACATTATCATTTTTAGAAATAACATTATAGAGTGTCCATAAATCATTTAAATTCTCTGTTTTAACAATAATCTCTTGATTTTTATTATCTATCTCAAGAATCTTCAAATATTAAATCAACTTACCTAATTTACATTTTTCCTAATTTAATTAAGTAATAGATCGTAGAAAAGCTTAATTTTTCATATGAAGAGTAAATAAAAAAAAGGAAAAGTAAACAAAAATATTAAATTTTAGTTATTTTTCTCCTAAGGCTGCTTTAATCTTTTCGAGTTCTGCTAGGCGTTTCTTTTTTTCTTCTTCTCGTTTTCTTATTTCTTCCTCATCAACCTTTTGGAGAGAAACCCCTTTCTTAATTGCTTCTTGCAATTCTTTATCAATCGGCATTATTCTTCATCTCCTTTACAGTTAATAATTTCTGAGAGGAAATTACAAAATTTAATCTACAGATATTATAATAATTTTTATTTATAAGTTTAAGTTTATAGAAAAATATTAAAAAACCGATAAAAATTAGAGATCCAATTCCATTAAGTAAGCATTTTCTTGATTTCTATAGTAATTCTCTATTTCTCTAACAATTCGAAAATTAAATTCTTCATATAATTTTATTGCAGTTTCATTTTTTGTTTTAACATTTAAAACGATCTTTTTTATTCCATTTATTTGTCTAACTATTTCTAGTGTTTTCGTTAATAAATAAGAACCATAACCCTTATTTTGGTTTTTTTTATTAATTAAAAAATTAATTATATTCAGCCTGTTAAGATCATCTTGTATAATAATTATGAAGCCTAATATCTTCTGCTTATCTTGCTTTTTAATTAATTTTAAAAATAATGTACTTTGTAAGATCAATTTTTTCATGAATTCTTTTGAAAAAGAATCACTTTTGAAGGTTTCCTTTTCTATTTTCATAATTTTATCCAAATCATCTAAATTAACCTTCTCGATCTCCATCTATACTCATCTCTTGTTTAAATACCTTAATGGGGGTTTTTTCTGTTATTTGACAATAATCATCTTCCCTAAAGGGAGTTATTTCTACAACAAATCCTTTTAAATTACGTTTTTCGAGTAATTCTATGAATTCTTTTTCTAGAGCAAAAGCTAATGGCATTTTTATGTGCTTCTTGTCAAAATATACATACTTTTGAGGAATCCTTATCTCATTCAGTAAAAAATCTTCAAATTCTTTTAAAGCCTCTACATTCCCCTCAATTTGAGCATATAACAATAGTCCTTCTTCTGATACATCTTCATAAGGCATTTTAATTGATTTTGCTCGTCGTAAATATCTCTCCTTTAGCTGCCAATAATCCTTGGCTCTTATCGGGCAAACGTGGATTTGAAGAGAAACTTTATTGTAAATCTTTCGCAATAATTCAAGGGCCATCTCATTACTATTTTCTACAGAGGCAATTGATCCTTTCTTTAATTTAAAACCCCTTTCCTTTAGATTGTGGCTATTTGGAAAACAAAATTCAAATTCATTTAGATTTACGAAATCTACTCCAATTCTATCTAAGTAAATTATGAATTCTTCGAGTTCATTCAAATATTTTTTATTGGGAATAACTGGTACTTCTGCTCCAACATTCATTCCTTTATTTAATGCGGATTGAATTACATTCCATTTTTCTTTAGGAGGATTAAATCTTATCTCGTCTAATCCGGCTTCGGCTAATTTTATAGCAATTTTTTCACTAAAATTCAATCCATTTGTATAGAGATGAATATGAAACTTTTTGCCTTTTCTCATTTTGACATATTTAATAAAATCTAGTGTCTTTTCAAAATTATTATCAAAAAGAGGATCCCCACCAGTTATACTCATCCCTTTTGCATTCATTGTATTAATTTCATCAATTAATTCTTCCCTAGATTTAATTTTAATTTCATTGGCGAAAGTAAAATCTTTTCCTTTTCTTTCATTGGAAATGGGACAATACCAATAGCAATGTTTAGGGTTTTGACATAATCCATTTATAAATAAAACTGTTTTTGCCCCAATTAAGCACAACTGGCATCCTTTCGGAATACCTCTGCCTTTGATGAAGTATGTTTCTGCTTTTGATTTTGAAACTTTTAATTTTTTCATTTTTGATAGAGTTTTTTTCTGACAATAGATTTCTTATTGGCGAGCTTTTTTAACACAACTTCCGTAGTTTCTTGAATATTTATGGTTCTTTTTAAAAATACTCCAGTTCTTCCGTGTTTTTCTCTTTTTAGTAAAACTTTTACTCTTTCATTTATGGTGTTTAAACTTATTTTTAACTCTTTTGCTGCTAAATGTTCATTTCCAATAATTGAGTATTCTTCATGGCCCTGTTTATTCGGCTTGATTAAAATTAATCTCTTATCTACCCCGGGCACCCTAACATTATTTTTTAAATCATTTAAATTTACCTTACCACCAAAATCATAAAATTCTAAGGTATTAGTCTCGAATTTAGAAAGGGGAACTGTTATACTTTCTAATTCACTTAAAAAAATATAGAGCTTTAGTGAGTCATTTGGAGTTGCCATAAGAATTTCTCGAAGATAATTATCAAATCCATGTTTATTCAAAATGTATTCAACTTGATAAGAAGGAATTAATTGCGTGAAAATAATATCAATATCGCTATCTATATGAACATCACCACGAGCAACACTCCCATAAATAAACGGTTTCAATCCTTCTTTTACGAAAATGGATAATAATTCAATTGCTCGGGCTCTTTTTGACTTAAGGAGTTTCCAATTATCTTCTAAATATATCGTTTTTTGGTAATGTTCTCTTAAAATTTTTACTTTTTTCATGTGTAAAGCTTTACTTTTTTCAATATATTTTATTTTTTTTCTACAATGTTAATGATAGTGCCTAAAAGTATAGTTTCATAATATTTGAAAGAATTTGAAGCTTTTTTAAAGATAAATAATCCCCAGTCGGATGTGTTGATCGAAGTAATTTTTTCAATAAATTTTTTTAATGAAAGTTTTCTTAAAAGTCGATTTATCTTACCGCTATAAACTAAGCATAGTCGCGATCTTAAATTTTTTGACCTTATAATTTCAAGAATTTGTGTTTTATTAAATCTATTTAGCTTTGGATTAATTAAAATAAGCTTACTATTGTTAATATCGTTGATAAAGGGATTGTACATTAAATTTGCTTGAATAAAATTCACAAGATAATACTTTGTACTTATTTTAATTCTATTTTGATTGAAAAATTCATATAAGGAATTGATTAATTTCATAATATCTTTTTGAATTTCAACCTTACTATTATCTTTTTTTGGCTTTTTTAGAATTTTACACGATAGATTAATTACATCCATTCCATAGCTGCTTATACCTTCAGCTAAAGCGCTAGATAACTTTCCTCTATTCCTAGATTTAAATAATATTATTGTGGGTTTTGAATTAGCGCTTTTGTTTTCATTAAGATGCTTCGTTAATTCAAATTTTTTAATTAAAATATTTTTATTCTCAGCCTTAATGGCGGAGCCTTTAAAAATTATTCTCGATAATCTTTCATTAGATAATGAAGATCTCCACCTATTTACCGTTTTAAATATTCTAACACCTATAAGTAATAGAATTAATAAAATAATTATTATGCTATCTACTAAAATCCAATCTACTCGGAAGATATCAAAAGCCATAAGCATTCATTAGAAATATATTTTTTATTTTACAGCTTGATTTATCCAGCTCAAATATTTTTCCGATCCTTTCTCTATCTTGAATCCTATACATTCAGGATTTTCGTATGAATGAATTTCATTAATCTTATCAATTAGAAGCTTACTATTTCTTTCATTCGTTTTAATTAAAAGTAGATGCTCCCCATCCTCTTCAATTCTTCCCTTCCATCTATAGATAGAAATAATATCTTGAATAATGTTTACACATGCCACAATTTTGTTTTCTACTAATGTTTTCGCAATTTTTTTGCCTTCCTCTAGATTAGGAACGGTAACTAAAAAGATATAATAACTCATTTTAATCCCTTGGTTTATATCCATTTATCTAATATTGTTATACTGATTTACAAGTCTTTTAAGATTTATGATAGATTCTTTACTCAAAAAATATAGTGGATAATAATAAGTTAGCTATAGAATAAAGATAATGATTAATAATTATGAAGACTGGTGGTACAATAAAATCTTAAGAGGGTATGCTAAAGCACGAAATAAACGTTATGAAACTCTTTGGCTATGTAAAACCCTCAGAAAGCTCATGTTCTTGTTAGATACTACGAATGATGCAACCTTAGTGAAAAATAGTTTAATCATTCTACTTAATCTTATTGAGGACCTTCCACTAGATAGATTTGAAAAAGTAGGGAAGGATGCAAAATATCTGTCTCAAAATGAGAGAGATAAGCTGAAAGAAATCTTGAAAGATACTTTAGTAATTTAGATTCAAGTCGTGTTTAATTTTATTCTGAAAGTAATCGAAGAAAATGTGTACTATTTAGATACTATTCTAGAATAAATAACAAAACTCTGATAAATTTACGAGAAAATGGATCTTAAGGATAATTATATTATGAATATAGTCAAACAAACAGGTTTGTCCCGAAGAGAAATTGAGCATCTAATTGCTAAAAAACAACGAGACCTCAAAGAGATATCTAAATTGAACGTATTATATGTTATTTGTAAAGAATTTGCTATTGATGTTAAGAGTATTTATGAATCCTTTCAAATTTAAGCCCTAATTAACTGTCTCAAAATTAAAGAAATAAATTGAAAGAACTTTTAAAAGATACATTAGTAATATAGTCCAATATCAAATTGATTATCAACTATACCCTTATTTACGATCTAATATTTTAGGTCTTAATTATGTCAACTTATAAAGTCTCTATCGAAATTACCGAAATTCTTGAAGAGGGGAATTGTCCTTTAGGCCATGTAGTTGGGGAAACCTTCCACTATCCTGAAGATCGTGGGAAAATTTGTGCTGCCGCATTTAACGCCATTTATCCTTATATTCGTGTATTAGAATCAGGTGGGTCCTATCCCTATTTTGAAGATGATGGCAACACACATAAAGCGTGCTGTCCTGATTATAAGCGCCCTGTCGTATTTAAAATGACTCGAAAGGCAATTTAATGGGTAAAACTTATTTTAATTTTTATCTTTTAGTTTAATATCTGGATAGTAAGGTATGGTTGATTATTGAGTGAGAAGCGAATCAAAACTAAATGATACAAAAAGACCCATGTCAACAATTTATTTTACTAAGAATCCGGATAGAAAAAGATTTGTCGCGTCATTAATATCAAGATTTAGAAATAATATCGAAGGGAAGGTTCTTATAAAAGTGAATCTTGTTTCATATAACCCATACCCTACGACAACTCATCCTGAAATGATTGAAGCCGTGTATGAACAAATTAAATCTATCGCGTCAGAAATTATTTGTGGGGATGGTCAAAGCATAGATCTACCAATTAAAAAAATAGAAAATCATCCAATTATAGAAAAATGTAAAGAATTAGGTATTTCTTTTGTAAATTTTTATGAACATCCTTTTAAAAAAGTAAAAACTTCTCGAGGTTTTACATTAAAAGTTTCAGAAATTCCATTTCAGCAGGATTTTATAATCTCTCTTCCAATATTAAAGGATCATTCTACTGTAAAACTTACTAATGCTCTGAAAGATAAATTTGGATATTTAGCAAAGACTGAACGATTAAAAATGCACACTAAAATCAAAAACATTAACAGAGGAATTGCTGAATTAAACTCTATATTTAAATCTAATTTGATTATTTGCGATGCCTTGAAAGTTTTGGTTCAGGCTCAAGAATTTAGGCATGGGGGAAAAGAAAAAGATTTAGGCTATCTTTTTGCAGGAACAGATTCTATTGCCTTAGATTATTACGGTTATAAGTTATTGCAACCAATTTCGATAAAGTTGAAAAATATAGATAATCCGCTACAAATAAAATATATTAAATATGCTTTAGATTATGGAGTTGGGTCTAAGGACTATAATTTGGAAGAAATTTAATTTCTTCATATTGATATGATCCGGATTTCGATTATAACCAGGCCAATATCAAAAATTTATATGAAAAGCAGGCTTCGAATTTACCTGAATTGAAAATTCAGGGTTGGTTCGTTCATGTTGTTGCTGAAGAATAAATAATGTTTTTTTACTTATATTAATATATAAATATAGATTTAAGAGTAAAAAGTAAAAATTATGTCCAAAAACAATAAACTCTAATAATACATAATATGGATGAAATAAAAAAGATCGTTGAGGAATTAGGAATTAGTGCACTAGAGACTAACATAAAAATTGCTGCAGTCGTAGTTGTGTCTGATTCGGGAACTATAGTTTTTCAGACAGATAATTGGGATCTAACCAATCAAACGAACAGTATAGTGAATGTCATTAAAGGAGACCTCTCATTTGTTTTAAACGATTTACAATTTTCGGTTGTTGAAACTACTCCTGAAGGAATTATTGGAACCAACGATAGTGGGATGGGACATGTAATATACGCTCCTTTTCAAGGAGGTGTGCTTGTATCATATGCCTTGCCTCAAGCAGATCCATCCAAAGTATTATCTTTTCTCAAATCTTTTGCGATGAGATTGAATGGGAAGGTATAATTAAAAGTTATATGCAATCTTAGAAGTAATAAACATTTTTAGAAATTTTATAATTTAAAGCACTAATACTTAAAATTATAAATTGGAATTTGAAATACATTTTAGAAAAAATACTTAAGAGATACTATTATGAGAAAAAAAAAAGGTAAAAAACAAATAAAATATGATGAATGGAATGAGATGAGTAGAAATCGCGAGGAAGACGAAACAAAAGAAGAAGACAGGGACTGGAATAAAAAAAATGATGAAGATGAGGAAATGGGCGAGGGTGAAGACGAATTCCACGAAGAAAATTATGACACATAATATCCTTACAATACCACTATGGTGGCAAAATTACGAATAATAAAATGAATGACTGTGGGATGATATTATATGGAGACCTATCATCAAATAGTATAAATGCAGATACTAGAAATCTGGTGAACGGAAAACCTGTTTATTATATCCTATCAATTGTGATATTAAAAAAAGATAGTAAGAATTGCTCTCAAATTTATTTCGCATCTCGAACCATTAACCACATTGGTAAATTCAATGGTTCTGGAAGAATTATTTTTTTCTTAACAGAAAATCCATACTTTTCATAGAGATTAACATTCTCTTCTTTTTGAGTCTCCAAATATATAGGTTTTCTTTCTGTTTCAGCTTTTTCTATAAGTGCTCTTAATAATTTTCCTCCAAAACCTTTTCCTTGAAATTCTTGTGAAACACCCATTATTAATAGATGTATATATGGGCTTAAATTAAGACTTTTCTTCGCTTCTTCAATTGTATTACTGAGAACTTTCATTTTCTTTGCTTCGCTTGCTATTTTCATAGAAAGAAAAAAAGCACCACTTCGAAT
>JBATUM010000077.1:0-4952 GCA_049671145.1 Promethearchaeia archaeon | reverse complement strand
AGATAATAAAGAACTAGAAATCATTATTTTTTTTTTAATAAATCTTCTATTCGTGTTCTACGTTTGGCTCTTCGAGCAGCAATTTGTGTTCTCAGAGAATCTTCTTCAACTTCAGCTTTTTCAGCTATTAGTTTATCTTCTGGTTCTACTTTAATGCCTAATTCCTTTTTATATGTGTTGATTTTCTCTTTAATTATGGGTATATACTTTTTACCGGCAATGGTGTTTTTTAAATTGAAGTTTGCTTCATTTAATTCGGAGATGGCTCTCATAAATTGATTTTCAGATAAAGATATCTGTGCTCTATCTAAAGCTTCGTAAGCAACTCTAAATTTTTCTATGTTTTCATCACTCTCAACATCATCCACAGTAATTAATGGGACTTGACTAGCATTTATTAATACTTCTATTTGTTTGTATATTTGTTTAATTTGTTTTTCTTGACCAATTTTTTCCAGTTTCCTAATAACTTTTTTGAATTTTAAGATAGCTTCGTTATACTTCAAATCTTTTATAATATTATTTGCCTCATCTAATTTTTGTTGTATAGCTAATTCTCTCTGCTTTCTTTTTTCTTCTTTTTTAACTTTTCCAAGTTCTTTACGTTTTTCTTCAGCCTCCTTTAACAAAACTTCAAGCTCTTTTTCTTCATCTAATTTTCTTTTTTGTATAGCTCTGATTTTTTCTGTTTGTTTCATTTCCTTTTTAAGAATAAATAAAAGATCATTATTAATACGACTAACCTCATGGACCCAACCTATCTTTTCGAAGAGATTTCTTCCCATAATATATTTTTCATATGCTTCTTCAAATCTTTTTATATTTTTTAAAGAAGTTCCATCTTCTAGTAACCTATAGGCTTGTTCTGACACTTCCCTTTCATGTTCTTGCTGTTGTTGTATTGCTAATATCTCTTTTCTTCTTTTCCGTTCTTGTAAATCTTTGAGATCTTGAGCTTTAGTAATCTGTTCCTCCAATTGAGCTTCCATTCTCAACTTTTCCTCCTCTTTTTGTCTTAAAATCTTCTTTTCCCTTTCAATGGCTTCCTCTTTCTTTTTAATTACGGTGATAGATTCATTTACCATCCGTATTCCTTCTGGCCAGTTGATTTCAGCAAAGATTTTTTCACTATCTTTATAAAATCTTATAGCTTTCTCAAATTTGTTTTGCTTCATTTCTTTTTTTGCAAGATCCATGAAATTGAAAGCTTGCTCTTTTTTTGCTTCATACTCTAAAGCTTGCTTTCTTTTTAATTCAAGTGCTTGTGTTTTTTGTTTCAAAAATTTAGTTTCAGCTTCTCGTGCTAATTGTGATTCTATTTTTATTTTTACTTCTTTTTTCTTTTCTTGTTCTAACTTTTGAGTTTCTAAAACTCTTAATCTGTTATCTGCTTCTAATTTTTCTTTATAATAATTGATTGAATTAACTAATTGACCCGCTTGTTCATTCCATCCTATTATTTCAAACCTTTTCTTAGCATCTTCATAAATCTTAATTATTTCTTGAAATGGAGGAACTATATTTAAGATTCCCTCTTTCTTTTTAATTTCATATTCTTGAGCCAATCTCTCAGCTTTATTGAGTAAAGTAAATATAATTTCAGAATCTTTAGTCTTCGCGTTCTTAAACTTTTCAAGGTCGATAATTTTTTGTTCTCTAGCAAATGGTACATGTTCAGGTATGTATTTTAACCTTGCTTCTTCTAATTTTGCTTTTTCTAATTTTTGTTTTTCAATTTCTCTTAAATTTTCATCCCTTGCTTTCTTTTCTTTGTAAAAGTTGATAGTGTTAAGCAATCTATGTGCTTCATCTGCCCATCCTACTTGTTTAAATAGATTTTTTGCTTTTTCATAATTAGAAATAGCTTTATCATAAGGACTTTGGTAAATAAGAATGTCTTTTTTTAAGCTTAATTCATAACTCTTTACCTCATTCTCTGCCTCGTTTATCAGTGTCATTGCTTCATCTAGCAACTGTTCATCTTGTGTATCTCTCTCTTCAACTTCTTCTAATTTAGCCGTTTTTGGTAGTTTAACCCCTTTAGGTTTCTTTAATGATTCTTTAAATTCTTGCTGTTTTCTTACTTTTTCTGCTTCTAATTCACGTAAATTCTTATCTTTTTTTAATTTTTCTTGATAAAATATTATTTGATTAGTATAGAGTTTTGCTTCCTCAGTCCAACCTTTTGCATAGACTCTTTCTCTAATATTTTTATAAATTTCAATAATTTTAGGATAAGGGCATTCTTTTTCGAATTTACCGCGTTTAATAGCAACCTCATATTCTCGTGCTTCTTTTTCTGCAACATCTATCATTTGATCAATTTCAGTTTCAAAGATTTCTTCAACTTGTTCTAATTTCTTTTTTGCTTCAATTTGTTTAATTTTTTGAATATCTGCTCCTAATATCTCACCCTCTTTTTTTATTTTTTTCATTTCTTCAAATTCTAATTGATTTTTAGCTTTTTTGGCTTCTAATTCTCGTACATTCTTCTCTTTTTCAAATAAATCTGTATATTTACGTATTTGGTTCGAATATATAGCTCCTTCTCTATCTAATCCTTTCTCTAAGACTAAATTTCTAGCTTGTGTATAATTTTCTATTATCTCGGGATATTGTGACTCAAAATTTAAATTCCCCTTCTTTATGCCTTTTTTAAATATAATATCATATTCTCGCGCTAATTTTTCCGCATTGTTGACCATTTGATTAACTATTCTTCTAAATTCTTCTTCTTTATCTTCCAATCTTCGATGTTCTTCTATTATTTTTAATCTATCAATATCTAACTCTGAAATTTTTTCTTCTTTTTTTATTTTGTGTAAATCTTCATACTGCTTTTGTTTCTCAAGTTTCTGAGTCTCAATTTGACGTAATTTTTTATCTTTTGCTACTAAATCTTGGTAATGCTTTATTTGATTGGTATAAATTTTTAGCTGATCTAACCAACCTTTCTCGGCTATCCTTTTCTTTACTTCTTCATAGATAGCTATAACGTCTGGATATACGCAATCTTCTAATAAATAGCCTTTTTTAATTGCTTTCTTCATTTCTAAATCATATTCTCTAGCTAAATTCTCCGCATTATCGATCATTTCTGTAATCTGAGTTCTAAATAGTTCCTCTTCTCTTTTGCTTCTCTCTATACCTGCTAATTTTTCTGCTTGAGCTTGAACTCTGATTTGTTCTTCAATTCGAGTTTTTTCAATCATTTCTGCTGCTTTTTGTTCTTCAAGCATTTTCTCTTCTTGGGCTTTTCTTATTTCCATTTCTGCATTAAATTTAGCTTTTTGTTTTTCTAATTGTTCAATTGTGTTTCTTACCTTTTTAGATTCATTTGACCAGCTAATATCTTCAAATAATGTCGCACCTCGTAAATATAGATTAATTGCTTGATCATATTGGTGGATTTTAGCAAGTTCAGAAGCTTTACCTAGTATTTCGAAAGCTTTATTCGATATCTCTTCTTCTCGTCTTTTAGTTTCCTCAAACGCAATAATTCTTTGTTGCTTTAATTCTTCTTCACTCAATTCAAGTTGAGCCTTGATTTTTATAGTTTCTTGTATAGGGACGGGTTCTTTTTTAGACCTTCTAAGATATTCAGCTTTTTTATTGTAACATTCCTCAATAAATTTATTTACGTTCTCAATTTCATCATTATTATTTATTTTTTGAAATATTTCTATTGCTTCATCATATTTATCAAGTGCTTCCTCAAATTTTTCAAGGTTCATAAGTTCTTTACCCTTTTCCATTATATCATAAGCTTTATTGAGGGTTTCTTTCTTATCACCCTCATCTTCAAATATTTCAACAACTATTTCTGCCTCAATTTCCCGAAAATATTCCTCTTTTACTACATAGATATCAGAAATTTTTTTATTGAGTGCTTCTATTTCAGCATTTTTATTAATCTGACTGTATAAGCCTATTGCTTGGCGTAAAACTTCTACTGCATCGTCATAGTAATGCCCCTCAATTAAAGATAATGCGTGTACTACTAATTCATACGCCTCAGATGATATTTCCTCTTCAATATTGTCTAAATCAGCAAAAAATGTATCAAAATCACTCTCCCGAATTTCATCATCATTTGCATCAAACTGTTCTTTTGAATCCTTATCCTTGTTTTGATTATTCATGTTAACCATCAAATTTGAAAATCTGTTTGAAAAGAATATCGCAAAATTCTCATAAAATAATTATTATATCCAAATTAAATAATATAATTCAATACCCATTTAAAAACTCATTTTAAAATTAGATTCATATTTATTCTTCTTAAGGAAAATATCAAATTTCATTAGAGCTCTAATTTATGAATATTTTTATTAAGATAATCATCGCAAATTTTTCCTCCCTCATTTGTTAATAACCAACCATTTACATCTTTTTTTACTAATCCAAGCTCTTCAATTTCAGTTAAAATTTTCAATACATTTTCTTCAGACATACGAATATCAAAATCAACTCTTAGAGAAAATACGATTTCATCAATAGGGACCGAACCACCAAGCTCATCTTCCATTACACCTAAAGCAGAAATGACTTGGTGTTGGTCTTCCATTAGTTTGTTCATTTCAGTAGATACTTCATCGAGTAACCACGGAAATTTGTCTAGCATTTTTTTGATAGCCTTTTCGTTGCCACTCTTAAAGATTTCGTCAAATTCCTCGCGAATTTTCTTTTTTTTCCCCATTTAATTCACTTCATTTCTTATAACAAAAATCCTTAATAATGGTAATTATCTTAATTATTAAAGCATTTTATAATTTAAAATAAATTTATATTTTTAATCTTTAGTAATAAAACAATAACTACTTGGTGATTTTATGGGATTTTTTCCCTCACGTTTAGAAGATAATTATGATAATAATCATATTAGATTTAAATATCGGCCCTTCAAAAAAAAACCAAAAAAAAAAACAATACTAATAGGGGCTCTCTTAATT
>JBATUM010000076.1:0-3508 GCA_049671145.1 Promethearchaeia archaeon | reverse complement strand
GCATCTAGTTTGGTCACTTCCCACTCAAATTCAGTTCCAACTGGAAATATAAATTCTTGTAGAATAACCTCAAAGATAGTAGTGCCTGCCGAGTTCTTAATTTGGAAAAGGTCTGTAACACCAAGATTTTCATCATAAGTCCACGTAGCTTCATACGATTCAACATCAGCGCTTGATAGGGTTACTATATTTCCTGAAGCATTTTGTCCCGCACCCCATGAAAGCTCCTCTAAATATGTTGCCACCGGTGTAGGAATCATCCAAACAGATGGATTCCACATAATTCCAGTTGGATCCATAGGTAAATTATACCAAACATCATCTCTATCCGGACTGACACCGTGTAACAATTCTTTATCCTTCCAATTCCATCCATCCACATAAAATCGATACCAATCATCGAAAGAAGGATGAGTTAGAACGGTATCTATTTCGAATTGTGATTTATTACCCGCCTCAGATGGAGCATTTAGCGCCCACCAGCAATAAGTATTTAAATCTAAATCCCAGTTCACTCCAAATACGTCTTCTAATTCTACTGCATTTAATTCAGTTACAATCCATTTATAAGTTTCAAGGTTACGAATTTTTAACTCAAATCCCCATAATTCGAAAATAATAGTATCAGCATCGTTTTTAATCACAAAATTCTTGACTACACCAGTAAGTTCATCATAAATCCAATTCACTTCATAATTACCCACGTCTGTTCCAGTGTAATTAATAATATTGTCATGGAAGGAGTATCCTGGATTATATGCCAAAACTGATATGCATGTATCTATTGGCTTTGCCATTATCCACACAGATGGGTTAAAAGTTTCTCCCGCGGGATCCATAGGGAAACTATACAATGTATCATCATGTGTAGGAGTAAGTCCAAAAGCATTAATTTTATCAATCCAATCCCATCCATCAACAGTAAAACGCCACCAATCAGTAAGAGAAGGATGGTCGGTAATATTAACAATTGCAAATTTGGACTTCTCACCAACAGCACTCGGTGCTACATACCCGCACCACCACATGTAACTTCCTACATCACTCGCCCAATCTCCACCAAACACACTATTTAATTCAGTAGTATCTAATTCTGTACACACAAATTCAAAATAATCATCAATTTCAAATCCAAGACTGTAATCACCTACTGCATTGGTTTTAGGTGTATGTGATTCTACTCCTTGAAATATCGCGCTAGTTACAAAAAGGTTTAAGAGTACTACATAAATTATCCATTTTTTTGATTTCATAAAAAGCCCTGTTTTATTTTATAAAATTGAATTTCTCTAAAAGATAAATAAATATTAAATCTTCAAACGCCTATATAAATATTTATATGGATAACTCTCATATTCAACTTTTATTTTTAAATAGAAAGACGCAATTGATTAGACCTAAGTATTTAACTTTTCAAAATAAAGAAGAAAAAATTTAAAGAAAAATTTTATCTTGAACTTCTTGGATAATCTTGGAATCCCTCGTACATTAGAAACAAACCTAACGTTAGAAGAAAAAGGGCTATTCCTGGTATAAGTGTTGTCCACGGAGCATCTATTATATGGCTCCTTCCAAGAATAATGGTTCTACCTAATTGATGGAATATACTATGATCATAGAATTCTAAGAAACCTAATGATACATATATTAACATTGTAAATCCAACGAATAAAGGAATGTAAATAATCAATTTTTTAAAGATTTCAAAAATTTTATATTCCGTTCTGACAAATATCCATGTAAACAACGGGATTAACAATATGCCAATAACGATTAAGAAAGTCGAATATGTGAGCCCAAAAGCAACTGTAATCACTGGAATAAGAAAAAAGAGAGGCATTATGTAAAAAAGTAAAAGGAATCCCATAATTACCCATCTACCGAACCACCTATAGAATTTATCTTCATAAAATCGATTATTTGCAAAAAACCCAAAGAGTAAGCCGCCACCAACCCCTATAAGAACAGCTAAAAAGCCAAAAATCAATGAATCTTGTATACCGTACACCACAAGTGCTAATATATCTCGCCCTAAATATCCTCTTCCAAAGGGATGCCCTGGAGAGGGTGGTGCCCAATATCCTGTTCCATATACTGCATACGCTTCTTCAATACCATAAGGAGTTAATATTTGAGGTACAATCGAAATCACTACAAAAAAGAGAAAGAATATCAAACCAATAATTGTCAATGGGGATTTAAGTTTTCTAAGAAAGTATGTCTTAAAATCCTTGAAAGATGTGGGATTCCTTTCTTTTTCTAGATTACTGTTAACTTCATTCGAACTTTCCTTTTGTGAACTTTTTTCTTTCCTTATCCATGTTGTTGGCCAAATTTCTTTTTCTACCATATGATGATATATACTGTAAATGATATTAGCGGCAAATGTTACTAAAACGATGGTGATAATGACCACAAATAGGCATGCCTGAATTACAAAATAATCGTAAGGAGGCGATAGAGCATCTACAAATAGCCTCCCGAATTCAAATAGATTAAATATATAACCTACTAGTATAGCATACCCAAATATTAAGCCAAAAGCAAGCGCTATCCTGGCAGTATTATATATTATAGATGTCTTTTGCGTTTTATTTACTGCATTTATACGAACAAACTTTAGTACTAGAGCTGATATCGTGAAACCTAATACTAGTCCAGGTAAAATATAATGGAGAGCTGTATCAAATGCTAAATCCCATCGTCCCGCAAGTATGGAATCCCATATTCGAAAACCAGTGACAAAGGGTGGATTTGAATAAGCTGGACTTTTAAATCCCGTAATGGGCAGGTTTCCCCCCTGAAGAGCACCAAATTGGAAAAATAGCGCAAGGAATATTACAGGCACCGCATAACCAAGCACGTTAAGAATTTGAATGATTATTTTCAGCCATTTCTTTCTAGTTTTAATTGAGATTAATCCAATCAGAATTCCCGCGATTGCTCCAACTATTAAAGGTAATAGTAATACTTCAAAAGTTCTTTGGACCCTTCCGCTTCCGAACAATAATTCTGTAACTGGCATACCAGGTAAAATAGTACTTGATCTATACCATTTTCCAGTAAAAAAATTACCAAGAAATATGAAAAATTGTATAATGAGAGGTTGATCATAGCCAAGGTAAGTTACCATTGCTTGATATTGTTCAGGAGTGAAAGGTTGTGGTAGAAGTGCTATCACTGGGTCTATTGGAAGGAGATTCATAAGAACAAAGGTAAGAATTAGCCCCGTAAACAAAATTACAGTCCCTATAATAAATGTTTTAATCATGTTTTTAATAATTTTTTTTAAAGGCAAAACAATAACACCCTCATTTTATTTTAAATAAAGGATATTAAACAGTAAGACAAATGTAAATTTAAATCTAAATAATTTTAATTGAATTTTTCTAAATAATACTAGTCTAGAGCTTTATAAATTAATTCGGTCAAATCAGCCATTTTGATATTTGAATAAAGAGCATCTATTGCATCCGATAAATTTCTATAACAAAAAGGACAGATACTA
>JBATUM010000075.1:0-2522 GCA_049671145.1 Promethearchaeia archaeon | reverse complement strand
CCCTGAAATTATTAATACTTTTCTTTTATCCACTTTTATCATCAAATTTTATTGTTATTATTTTACATTGTGTATTATTTATTTTAAAAATTATAGAAAAAAATAATTAATTATATAATAGGTCTTATTTTCTCTCTTTCATCTAATTTTATTGAAAGTTCTTTCTTTAAATTGGCTAATTGAATTTCTCTCTGCTTTATTTTGTCCTCTCTTTCAATAATAGCCATTTTAGCTCTATTTAATTCTTTTTCTTGCTTTACATACTTTTGTTCAGATAAAGAAATTTTTTCCGGAGGAGCCTTAGATTTGGTTATGCTTACAAAGGAAAGTTGATTCTTACCTAATTTTTGTCGTTCTTTAGCTAGACTTGACTTATCTCTTCCCAATTTAAATTTTTCTTCTGAAATCTCTCTTTCTATATGGGCAATCTTTCTCTGAGTTTCTGCTATTGATTTTTGCGACATAGCAACTTTTATATTATAATTTGCTAGGTCCATTTCATTTTTCAATTCATTTTCAGATAGCTTTAGTAAATCAACATTTTCATATTTTTTATTGATTAATTTCTTTGTTTTCTCAGCTAATTCCTTTTTGATTTTTGTTAATTCTAATTCATTTTTTACTAAAACTTCTCTAGCTTTTGATCTTTTTAATTCCAACTTTGCAACTAACTTGGATTCTTTTGATAAAGTTCTCTCATTTTCAGCCAATTTTAGATTTTCCTTTCCTGCCTTTTCAAGATTTTCGATCTTTTCCATAATTCCCAACCTTTTTTTATTTTAATGTATGTTTTTAAGTGATAATGATGATAACAATGTATTTAAATGTTTTCATTTGATAATATTTATATACTTTGATATCAATATATTATTTAATAAGCTTTACCAATTGAATAAAAAGGAGAAAATTTTTGAAAACCCAAAAAAGTAATTTCTTAGGATTTAGACTTCCTGAAGACGTTCTTGAAAAGTTAGAATTAATTGCCAAACAGAAAGCAACAACTCGAGGAATTGCGGCAAAAAATGGCATTGAACAATGGATTAATCGTGAATTATATAATCAAAGTAATCAGATGATAAATATACCGAAAAATTTACTCACTAATTTACTTTCTTTTAAGTATTCTAAGGAACAATATAACAAGACTATTCAAGAAACTGTTAATATAATCACAGATATTATGAAATTTATAATAAGTAAGCCAATGAATGAAGGAACTTTTGAGGATTATATGAAATTTTCGATATATTTTTTTGGGAGTAAAGGATTAAATTGGTTTAATACATTCGATATCAATATTAATGAAAACAATTTTTTCTTGATGGGTTTACATGATTTAGATGAAAAATTTTCCAATTTCTTTCAAATATTTTATAAAAAGTTATTAACTGAACATTTTAACTTTAATATCATCATGAATTTAGAAGAAACAACTTCTAACTTGATTCATTTAGATTTAAACTTAAAAAAAGTTAATGAAAATCAATAAGTTGAAAAAAAATGAAAAATAAAAACAAGAAAAAAAAGAAAGAAAAGAAAATTGATTCAGATATTTATGGCGAAGAGTTCATAATAGAAAACGACGAGATTCAAGAAAATAAATTCGAAGAAAAAGAAAATGACAAAGAAAACGATTTAAAGGAAGAAGATATTGATGAGATCTATAGGTAAAGATTTAATCACCTGTCATCGCTAAATGAATGAGACCTAATTTCTTTAGTTTTTCGCTTTTTATAAATTCTCTAATCATGTCTTCTTGAAGATCGACTTTTTGCTTTATGCGACGCCTTGCTCTATGAATAGATAATCCATAAACATCTTCAGCAACTTCTAATACCATTTCTGACAAAGTAGTCATATATGGACAGGAATGGAAATTTCAAAAATTTTCAATAAGTCCTATTAGATGGAAAGATCATAAACTTCCAAGAGTAGTTTCCGAATTAGTTAATTCTATGGATTTTAATAAATTGGAAATTTCCCAAAAAGGAAAGAAAGATACTTTACAAAATGTAGAGGAATATTTAAAATCCAATTTTTTCCAAATAATTAAAAAAATGAGTAATTTTTATTTTATCCTTGATAAAGCATATGTTATTCTTGCAAAACCATTTAATAGTAATGAGAGAGACAATAAAATCACTATTACGAAGTAACCGAATGTTGGGAAAATAAGCACTAAAAATGCAAATATGAAAGTAGTAATACCAACTACGATTAAAATAAACCTATATTTCTTCGAATATTTTTCCATCATAATTCCAATGAATATTCGGGTAATACCTATCACAAGAAGTGTATAACCAACCAAGTTTATTAAAATTAAAATCGCGAATGTTGGATCTACTATTACAATAACCATTATGAAAATACCTACAATAATAGTTAAAATGCCTGTAATGTATTTAATAACTTTCCCAATTTTATTCAACTTTTCATTTAAGAATGCATTGGAAATTCTTCCTATCCCTACGAATAAGAGGGCAATTGATAAAAGAATTATTAAAGAAAGTAAGACAATG
>JBATUM010000074.1:0-1874 GCA_049671145.1 Promethearchaeia archaeon | reverse complement strand
TTTTAGTATCTTAGCTATAATGTTGATCTTTTCAATTATCTTGATATTTTTATCTGTAATAGATATACGCATCAATGCAGTTAATCAAAAATTAAGAATAACAATATTAAAGACTGGTTATATTATGTTTGTCTCATTATTATCTTTAGAAATATTTTTCTTTCTGGAATTTATAATTCAACCAAATCTTATATTCAACTTTTCAGTATCAGGATTATTTTTCCTCATTACAATTGGATTCATAATAAAACCATTCAAAAAACATAGAGCTCTTTCATTCTTTTATTGGTTATCTATTTTTTCACTGATAAGTCTAATAATATATTTTGCTTATTTAAGTGGTTGGAGTTTCACAGTATTGCTAGTGGGCATTGTATTATATCCTTTCATATTTATGCTTGAAGAATTAAAAGAATTATTTAGCCATTTGCTAGAATATCTTCATAAGTTTATTTTAAAGATTAAACGCATTATTTCTTTTGTATATAGAAAATTCATTATTTTCCTTAAAAATAACTTTAGAATAATCCAGATAATACTCTGTATATTTATTGGAGTAATAACAGGTATTACTTTCTCAGATATGGTATTAAACATCTTAAATCTATATCATGCAACACTGCTATCTCTTGCTACCTTTGGTATTGCTTATGCTTTTACAGATTTCGTCTGGTATCACACATATATTAAAAAAGTAGGTGATATTAAACAGATATTTAGGCAAAAATTAAAAATCTTTATTATTATATGGATAAGTTTTTCCTCCTTTATTTTTGCTTTAATATTACCTATAATAGAATCAATTCTTTATCAAATTTTTCTTGTTTTAATACCATTTTGGGGATTAGGAGCGATATTAATTTGGGTAGTAAATAGGAAAGAAGCTAAAGAAAAAATTTCAGTTAAAGTGAGATTTTTAATTACCTTATCTACAATAATCTTATTTATTGTTTGGATAGGTATAATATTGCTTTGGTACTTTACTGAGGGTCAAACTTAAGAAGGTTTTTGCATAAAAAATAGTAAATAATGAAAATTATAGATTTTTCTTTTTCCAATCCCTTAAAAAATCTTTAAATTCTCTATCTTTCATACCAATAGAATTTTTTTCAGGGATTTCAGCAATAGAATTATGATTGGGAGCATTTTTTTTAAAATTTAATGTCCAATCATAATAAGAGACTGCTTTTGATGACATAATTTAAGATCTCTCTTTTAAAAAAATAAACTACAACAGAGTGCCAGATTTCTAAAAAAATTGATAGTTACAATATTAATAAAAATAATATAAAAAGCCTTTATAGGATGTTAAATTGATATTTTATACTTTTCAATTATTTTAACTGTGATTTGTTATGGGAGAAGAACAAGATAATACTAAAATAAATGTAAAAGATTGGATAATTCTTAGTACTACAATGATTGGAGCCGTTTTAACTATTCTTGCTCTAATTTGGCAACTTAAACCCTCTTATGGGATTATTACAGTTACTTTTCTTCTGCTAATTTCGTTTATATTATTTGTTAACTCGGTATCAGCGAATTCTAAAGCAAATTTTGAAATCAAGGCAAAAAAAATTCCAGAAGCACAAATATATAGGTTTGTAACCTTTGCTGAATATACATTTGGCCTTGGTTTTACTCTTGTTATAACCGCATTTAGTCTGCTTGGTTACAAATATTTTATAGATTTCGTAGGACGCACTTTAATCGCATTAATTTTACCAATTTCTTTTATGGTAACAGCTTGGTTTATGATTTTTATCTATAACACAATAAATTATTCTGGAAAGCCATTTAAGAGTATTAGAAGTTTAAAACGAAATTTATGGGTAATACTAGAATTAAGCAGCTTAGCCTTTATAGTACTGGAT
>JBATUM010000073.1:0-1665 GCA_049671145.1 Promethearchaeia archaeon | reverse complement strand
AACAAATTGTTAACCATGATTATTGGTTTTTTAAAAAAACTTTTATGATTTTTCCTTTTAAATTTCTTATTTTTTCTTAAACTACATCCATGATATAATTTTTTGAGAACTGTCTAATAGATCAATGAGCTCTGCATACTCAATTGGTTTAACATTTTCATGAGTATGTTCTAATGGAATCCCTCTTGCTTTTAAATCCGGTTTCATAACATACAGTTTAAAATTTAAGTTTCCAAGTTGCTCCATTGATGTTGTCATTTTTCCTTTTGAAGAAGCGCCAATAACTCCATCATGAATCAGAACCATTCCTATGGGCCTTCCTTTTTGTAAATGATTTCTAATAATTGGTAATAATCGATTTAATTCATTCCCATATCTGGGGCTAAATCCAAATAAGTAAATCATATCAAAATTTTGTTCCATCTTAATTCACCACCTTAAAATCTAAAGATTGTATCTGCATTGTCAAATAATTTTGAAAGATCTTCAATGTTAATTATCAATAAACCTTCATAATTTACGAGATCTTGTTCAGTTAAGCCTGCGTCCTCCAGTGCTGTATCAAGTACTAAGATTTCTAAATCTGAAAGTTCTGCCATCTCTAATGGTTCATCAAAAGAGTCTATTCCGAGTATTGTTGGGTCTGCGTGTTTACTTATTAAGTAAACCGCATCACCCATAAGTACCACTTTGCAGTCAATCTCTTCCCCTAATCCCATAAATCCTGCGCCTAACCTTAAAGCTTCGCGGGCAGAATTCTTTCCAATCGGAGATTGGTCACTCACTATTACAACTGATTCAATCATCGCGTCTATCCCCCTGTTCCGAACATAATTAACTTTTCTGATTCAGCAGTCCAGTTTGACAATTCACCTAAGCCCTCTTCCTTTGCTCCATCAATATAGCACTGTTCCTTCAATCCACATAACCCAATCCATGTCGTACAGCCAGCAACAGGAATATTATGTTCTTTAATAAACTGTTCCAACCGTGTTGGCAAATTGCGAACTGTTATACCAGTTTCAATATCTTTTTTTATATTGTAAACTCCACTTCCATAGAAGAAAATTCCTTTAATTGAATGTCCTTTTTCTATAACTGCTTTACATAAATTAAGTAGAGAGTCCATTGCTTCAAATTTATATGGTTCAGTAGATACCATGAATGTATATGTTGCCAAATTATAACCTCTCTTTATTATTTTGATTCTAAGCTTTGTGTATTATGAATGTAATTTTACCATTATCTTGTTTAGTCTCGACTAATTCATCACCAGTCTTATTTAAAAGAGCAGGAATATCTTTTAAAGCTCCAATATCATCCACAGTTAATTCAAGAGTTTGACCAGATGTCATCTTTTTAAGCTCTTTTTTTGTCATTAAAACAGGCATCGGACATTTTTTACCTAAACAATCTAGTTTTATCACTTCGCCTAATGTTAAATCTGACATTTTTCTCAACTTTTTTAGTTTTTTTCACTATTCTTTTTGTTATTTTAATCACAAAAATTTAATTGTGATCTCTATTGTAGATTAAAATATAGATTCATATTTAAATCATAGTTTTTTCATTTATAAATCACTTTAATAAATAGCGAATTTATCTAAAGTCAAACATTTTTTTAGAGGAAAAAATTATATATGATCAATCTATAAATTTAATTAG
>JBATUM010000072.1:0-16362 GCA_049671145.1 Promethearchaeia archaeon | reverse complement strand
TTAATAGATGTATATATGGGCTTAAATTAAGACTTTTCTTCGCTTCTTCAATTGTATTACTGAGAACTTTCATTTTCTTTGCTTCGCTTGCTATTTTCATAGAAAGAAAAAAAGCACCACTTCGAATAACTCTCAATGCGGTCATATCTTTATCATAGGGTGCAATTGCCATTACTCCTTCTAAATTATCAGATGTTGATAAGACATTACCATATTTCAAACAAAATCTAACCATAACTTCAGTTAATGCACGGTTCTTATCTTCATCATTAAATACTTCTTTCCACATTGAATCTTCAGAAAATGCATTAGTGAGTACATTTACTGCGTTCTTAAGATTCTTTTTTTTTATTTTATATAAATCGCTGATTAACGACATAATGATTAAATAGATTTCTAATTATTTAATAAGTATTAGTTTCTAATTTCTATATCCTTCTGGGATTCTCCCCCATAATTGTAGCATTATCAGTAGACATATCTTCACAACCTAGATTTATTTATAGTCTATCTTAAGATATATAGTATTAAGTATTTAATTTTTTCTCAGTTTTTTCCACGAAATTTTCATTGAAATCAGACTCTGAATTTACCTTTCCAACCCAATTTCAAAGGAAATTGGGACAAAATTTAAAAAAGCTCGAACCTTGTGTTTCTAGTTCAGAGATTAGGAAGTATAGATTAACGAGGGAGATTCCAAAAATTCAATTTTTTATTACACGAAGGACATTTTATTTAAATTCGAACCTCAATATTATGATTTTCTTTTTATGAAAAATATAAAAAAAAATATGAATTAAATTTTTATATTAGTTTTATGTGATTATTATATCACGAACCATAAAACTAATGCAACAATTCCCAGAATCAAACCGCCAAAACCATAGCTTTTTGAATCATCATATGCGATTCCAAGTATGCCGGTAAGTATAGCAAGGGCGACAAGTACGTAAAAGATGATGTCTGCATATATAAAGGAGAAGACAAACCTTATTATTAGTTCCAATACTATTGCTATTATTCCCATTAGTAGAGAAAAAACTCCATATGTTCTTCCCACATTTATCGCCTTTTTTTATATTTTATAATTTTTAAATGACGCTTTAAAAGTGTCTATTATTATATGAATTGCCTTTTATTTAAAACTATTAATTATAAATAATTAAAGATTTATAATAATTGGAAAAAGTATCCCTATTTCCGATAGTCACTCCAAGTTTTTAATTAAGTATTCACCATATAGTACTCCTGAATTTTAGGATCTTAATTTTAAAATTTTTCACTATCATCGCTTTTTTATTTAAATAGATCATACACAAACCTGAAAAAAATCGTACATATGTTTATGTAGCTGGTGAAATATTTATATATATATTTATATCAGAAAAAAATTAACTTATATTGATATGAACGACCAAGAAATTACCCAATTACTAATTAAAGCAACTAAATACTTTGAAAATAATGATTTTCAAAATGCAATGGAATTACTTAAGAAAGCTCATGAAATCGATCCAAAAAATTTGTTAGCTATTTATAACATCGCAGGTATTTATTTTCAGGAGGGAAAATATCAGGAATCATTAAAATATTTTAATAAAGCCCTTGAAATAGATCCTAATAATTTAAATGCTACGTTTAGTATAAGTTGTATTTATGACAATACGAAACAACATGAAAAAGCTATTCAATGGGCGAAAAAAGCGCTTGAAATAAATCCAAAACATTTAGACTCGTTTAGAGAATTAGTCGGGCTATATAATGTAAGATTAAAGAATCACCCAAATGATTCTCAAACTTTATTTGATATAGCTGAGGCATATTATAATTGGGGTGCATATGATGATGCAATTAAATATTATAAACAAGCAGTTGAAATTAATCCACAATTTAGTGATGCATGGAATAAGATGGGAAAATTTTATTTTATACAAGGAAACATAGATACAGCTATTAAATATATTGAAAAAGCTCTTGATGTCGATCCTAATAATGTAAAAGCTTTACAAAACATGGGATCTATGTTTGCTTATAGGAAAGAATATGATACTGCACTCAAATATATGAATATGTGTATTGAATTAGGAGTTCATTCTGATGTTTTTTATTATAATATCGCTGGGATCTTATTTGAATTAAAGGAATTTGAAAAAGCGGCTAATTATTTAGAAAAAACTATTGAAATTAACCCAGATTTTTTAAATACATGGGAAAAACTTGGAGATAACTACTACATGCTTAAACAATTTAATAAAGCGATAGAATGTTATAGAAAAGCTCTAAAAAAGGATTCAAGAAATGATAATCTGTTTTTCAATATTGGTGCTATGTATTTTGAATTGAAACAATATGATACTGCAATAGATAATTATAAGGCGGCACTTTTGCTGAATCCTAATAATCCAAATACATGGAATAGTGCAGGTGTTAGTTATTATGAATTACGACAATTTCAAGCGGCAATATATCATTATAAAAAAGCTCTTGAAATAAATCCAAATCAAAGTTATGTACTGAAAAACATGGCTGCTGTGTATGATACAATGGGTGATTCTAAAACGGCAATTAAATTATTTAAGAAAGCTGCTAAAATCAATCCACATGATAATACAATATCATCTTTTATATCGGATATTAAAAATAAAAGGAAAAAAAAATAAAAATAAAAAAAGAATTTATTTTATTGACCTGGTAAATTTCTCCCGATACTTTCCAATGCTTCCACTATATTAGTCCACACTCGAACTTTGTACTCAAATCCCTTGATTTCCTGAAAATAAACCATTCTTCTGTAAGTCCATAATATAGCTTCCGTAAGTTTACCCTCTTTTACGTCCATAATACTTAACGTCTTTGCTCCCTTTGGAGTTGTTGTGACTGCTACCTGGATTGTTTCTTTTCCGAGAGATCTATCAAAAGGCATTTCTTTCAGCATTTTAAAATAAGCTTCGACTACTTCATCTCTTAAATCAGTCGGGTAGAAAGACGTTGTAAAAAGATATGGCATTTTTCATATTCATCTCGCTATTAATTGAATTTCGAAGTAATTAATAATTAGAAATAGTGATATTTAAATTTTACAATTGTGTCTATTTTTTCTTAAATTTTTAAGTTTTTTTATACCGTTCATATTGTTTCACACAAAATGTTACTCATTTTACACAAAACTCAGCTACATTCACACAATTTTTCATATTTCAAAATTAAAATATAAATATTAGTAAAAATAATAAACACTATCAGACAAGAAAGTCTAATGGGATTCAATATGAAGAATAGAAATAAGATATTATTTATTTTAAGTATTTTACTATTAAATTTCATGTTTTTAAGCCTGAATAAGATAATTAATAATTTAATAGGTAATGTGAAAAGAAGGGGTGAAGTTGAATCTCTCAAAACCTCAATGAGACCCGTGTGGATTGTAAATGGCACAATAATTTGTTATGCAATCAATGATCAAAATAACCCTCAAATTTGTGGTGATAAAGAGGGTGGTGCAATTATCGTATGGCAAGATTCTAAGAATGGAAACTGGGATATTTTTGCTCAAAGAATTAACTCATCTGGGCAGGTATTATGGGGTGATAATGGTACTGCTATTTGTACTTCTGATAATGCTCAAATAAGTCCACAAATATGTAGTGATGGTAGTGGAGGAGCAATTATTATATGGCTAGATGATAGAAATTCTCCTTTCACGAATCTGTTCGCTCAAAGAATTAACTCCTTAGGAGTTATTCAATGGACTCCAAATGGGAGCATAGTTTCTTCGGTAGATTGCAGTTCTTTTTTCAGTCCTCAGATAGTTAGTGATAATGCAGGCGGAGCAATTATCACTTGGACGGATGATAGCCATATTTCCAGAGATATATACGCTCAAAGGATAAATTCTACTGGAGAACCAAAATGGACGATAAATGGTGTGGGAATATGTACAGCAAGTAATACTCAGGATTGTCCACAAATTTGTAGCGATGAAGAAGGAGGAGCAATTATTATATGGCATGACTACAGAGACGGAATTGATTATGATATTTATGCTCAAAGAATTGATTCAAGTGGGAATATGCAATGGACTTCCAATGGGGTCCCAATTTGCATAGCGAATAATCTGCAATTAGATCCTCAAATGACTCATGATGGACAGGGGGGAGCTATTATTGCCTGGAGAGATTATAGAAACTCTTTATGGCAAATTTACACCCAAAAAGTTAATTCTACTGGGGAAACACAATGGATCCCTAATGGAATCAAGATTTCTAATACTAATAGAGAACAAAGATTCCCAAAACTTTGTAATGATCAAGCTGGTGGAGCAATAATTACTTGGTGTGATTATTTTCCTCCAGATACTGATATTTTTGCGCAAAAAATACTTGCTAATGGAACTCTTGCGTGGGGGTCATTTGGAAATACAATTTGTTCAGCAATTTATGATCAGTGGTCTCCAGAAATAATTAATGATGGAGCAGGAGGAGCATTTATAAGTTGGGTTGATGAGAGAGGGAATAATAAAGATGTATACGCTCAAAGAATTAATTCTGATGGAGAATTGGTATCCCCAACTAATGGCTTTAAAATATGTACTGCAGATTTAATTCAGGATCGCCCTAAAGTTTGTAGTGATTTAAATGGTGGTTTTATAATCACATGGCATGATCAAAGAGAAGGAAATTTTGATATTTACGCTCAACGAGTTGCATGCTCTAGACCAAAATCAAATCATCCTGATGATATTAAAACCGCACCACATCTCTCAGAAGTTATTGAATGGTTGTTAACTGATGATAATGGTGAAGGTAAATATAGAGTACTGACGAATAATTCTGTGGGCAATTTTTATGTATGGATAGATTGGACAACTTGGATAAACAATTCGATTATATCTATACCAATTAACCGTTCTAAGACGGGAATTTATAATTATACTATTGAATTTTACGATGATCAAAACCAATTTGGAATTCCTGATACTGTAATTGTTACTATTGTTGATTCTGCTCTTTTTCCAGATATTACAATCAATTTGCCAAAGCCAAACACATATTATGGAAATTTAACTTGTAATTTTGACCTTACTATTATAGAAGATAATCTAAACACTACATGGTATACTCTAAATAACGGTTTGAAATACTTTTTCAATGGTACTTCTGGAAGTATAGACCAAATAGCATGGGATAATTGTGAGGATGGCGCTGTCTCAATCACGTTTTTTGCTAATAATACTGATGGTTATTTAGATTATGAAGAAGTTATTGTATATAAGGAATCTAAAGTCCCAGAAATTATAATTAATTTACCAAAGCCAAACACATATTATGGAAATTTAACTTGTAATTTTGACCTTACTATTATAGAAGATAATCTAAACACTACATGGTATACTCTAAATAACGGTTTGAAACACTTTTTCAATGGTACTACTGGAAGCATAAATCAAATAGCATGGAATAACTGTGAGGATGGCGCTGTCTCAATCACGTTTTATGCGAATGATTCTGCAGGAAATGTGGGATTTGAAGAAATTAATATTAATAAAATTTCAAAACTAGTCCCTAAAACGGCTTATGCTATCATAATCGGAATTGCTGATTATCCCGGTTCAGATGATGATCTTCCTTATTGTATAAATGACATAAATTCAATATACAATTGGTTGAGAATTACTTTAAACTATAAGGAAGAAAATATCATTCGATTAATTAATTCAGAGGCCACTCTTGATGGAATTATTGGCGCATTTAATCAAATAAGAATTAAAATCCAACCATATGATGATTTTTTCTTCTACTTTTCAGGTCACGGTGGAGCCGGATCTGGTTCATATCATTATGTTTGCCCTTATGATTCTATTCCATCAAATCCATCTAAATTGTTTTATGATGCAGAACTTGATTTTAGATTAGATCAACTCAATTGTGAAAGAAAGTTCGTTATAATCGATGCTTGTAATAGTGGGGGAATTATCCCAGAAACCCAACAACCTGGGAGGTATATTATGACTGCTTGTGAGGATTGGGAATTAAGTTTTATGACTTCAGATTTAGGTTGTAGCGTTTTTACTTACTTTTTCGTTTATGCGTTTTTCTCTTTACTTACAGATACTAATGGGGATGGGTTAATTTCCATGGAAGAACAATATTCATATTCTTATTCTGAAACATCTGAGTATATGAGCAATTATGGAGAATCTCAACACCCTGATAAATATGATGGAATATCTGGGTCAACATTTTTATATCCTTCTATCGGAAGTCTAACTCTTATTCCCACTGATAACGTATTATATTACTCATTTAACATATATGGAAATGGTCAATTAGAGTGTCTTAATTTGACATTATGTTCTACTGTTCAAGATATAACTATTGAAATGTTTGATCTTAGATTCCCTTCTCCATCAAATACTGGTTTTGGAATTTACTCGGGTTCGATTCATTTAGACGAAGGATATAATATATCTGGTTATGAAATTAAAGTAATAGTAGATGGATATAACACAATAACAATTAAAGAAACATATGGTGACTCAGATGGGGATGGTTTATATGATATAGATGAAATTCTACATGGTATTAATCCACTTTCAAATGATACTGACCTAGATGGACTAGATGATTTTGAAGAGTTTTATGGACCAACCGATCCTTTACTCAATGACACCGATGATGATGGAATGCCTGATGGCTATGAAGTAAATAATGGATTGGATCCGTTAAGTGATGACACACAGCTGGATTTAGATGATGACCAGTTAGCTAACATCGATGAATATATTTTGGGGAGTGAACCAGATGATCCAGATACCGATAATGATGGGATGGAAGATGGCTATGAGTACAACAATGATTTAGACTTATTTAACAATGATGCTGGGCTTGATCAAGATAGTGATAATTTAACCAATATCATAGAATACTTATACGGTTCACTGGCAAATAATCCCGATTCGGATGGTGATAGCATGCCAGATGGTTGGGAATATGAACATGATTTAGATTTATTATATGATGATTCACTACTAGATCCAGATGATGATGAGTTGACAAATCTCCTTGAGCTCCATTATCATACGGATCCTAACTTAAATGATACTGATGGGGACAGTTGGCTAGATGGTGAGGAGGTCTTAACGTACGGCACAGATCCCCTAGATCCCAATGATTATCCCACATTTCCCGAAGAAGGTATCCCTGGATATGAACCGATTCTTATCATATTCGCTTTGGCACTTTTTATTCCGTTGCTCTCAAAAAAGGTAATAAAACTTTTTAAAAAATAATTTCTTTTCCTTTTTTTTCCTTTTTTTTCTTTAAACACTTACATTTTATTTATCTTAAAGCTTGATAAAATGAGATACCGAAAATTAAATTTATGGTGATTCTAAAAAAATCTCATCGATTTTTTATTTAAATAGATCTGGAACTATCCTCATCTAAATCAAATTTCGTAAGTGAGATAGTAAAAAATGGATTATTTTTCAAGTTTCCAAGAAAGTATTACTTTTCTCATTGCTCTTGGGTCGCTTATAGGAGTATTGGGAATAATCGTAGGTTTTATCATCGTATTGACCACTTCAAGATATCAAAAAAGGACCGGAATACAAATTATCATTATAAGTTTAATTTTGATTGCGATTTGCGGATTTTCAACCGGACTGAGATATTTTCGCATAGGGTATTAATTAAACTGAGTAAGTAGAAATAAAAAATAAAAAAAAGTTAATGATAACCTTCTGGGATGGGGTTTTTTCCGGTAAAGATACCTAAATTGAGCGGGTCAATGAAGATCATAGCACCTATTATCAGTATCGCACCAATTAACAGATACTTTATTCCTTTCTTTCGGTCGATAAATAAACATATAATTCCTACTCCAAAAAAGATATTTCCAATAAAACTCAAGATACTCCCCAGCTGGACAAAAAAGGACGTCACCGTTGAGCCAATATAATACCTCAAATTTATGCCTAAAACTGGAAAAAACACAAGGCAAAACGCTAAGATTCCGATAAAAACCCAAAGTACCGTAGAACCTCGTCTTCCTTCTCGATATCCCAAACTTTTCGGACGACTCATTCAATCACCTGAGATATTATTGTTTAAGATCTATTATTTCAGCAAAATGGACATTAATATCTGTGAAAGGGATTATGGTGAAATTTGAAAACGTATTAGAAGGGACTCTTGCCATCCTTAATCTGGTCTGAAAGTAATAGAATGAAATTGATAATGCAAATATACCACTAATGAGATATATAACTGAATTCCAGATATATATCGAGGTTATAAACCCCAGTACCGAAAGAAATACGAAAAACGCAGCAAATATCGTTATAAATAGCATGGAAGCAAATAATAATTTATCATAACTATTCTTAATCAATCGATCATAACTTTCCTGCAAAATCACATTGTTTTCAAACGTGTTTCCTCTGCTTAAGAAGTTCTTTATTTTCAAAATACGACTATTTTTAACAATTATATTTGTACTCCCCTCAATGTGGAGCTGGGATATTGTACAATTATCAACCACTATGTTTTGGCTCCGAACTAATGATAGCCTCGTAAATTGCTGATTTTTTATGTGTATGTGATTATCAATTGCCGTAAAAGTCAAATCCACTGGATGATGATTTCCATCCTCGATAATATAATGGTCATCTTGCGTTCCACCTCCCTTCCATCCCATCTGGCTAGCAAATTTTTTAATAGAATTTTTCCTAATATGATATTTTCTTTTCGTAGTTTTATTCATCAAATTCTTTTACTCCTTATAGATAGAATTATGTTATTCTATTCTTATGGCAAATCTATATAAAGAAAAATTGAAATCTTCCTTTTTTATATAAAAAATCCTAATGGTGATTTTTTCTTTAAATACGTAAATTTTAAACAACAATTATGACTGAAACTAACAAAATTAAATAAAAAATATGAAAGTCTGATAAGTGAAGAGAGAAGAGCCGAAGCATCTTGTATACGGAAAGGAGTTGTCTTAAATGATTGTTATAATTGTTTGCATTTATTTTTCGCTTTTATAATGTTATTATTACATAAATGTTAAATACAAACTTATCAGATGCAATAATATTCACTTACTAATTTTTAAGAATTCGAATAATGAAGCTCACAAACCTTACTATTAAAGATTTAATCACTCCAGAGGCAAAATTGACCTTTTTAATAGGCGCTGGGTGTTCGGTTGATCCGCCTTCATGTCTGCCAGCAGGACGAGCTATGATGGATGCAATTATTGATTATACGTGTGCTGAATCAGAAATTGACAAAATTAAGGATTTAAAAGAACTTCGATTTGAACAATTAATCGAAATTGTTCGTGACCGGCTGGATCCTGAGCTAAAAGTCATCGATTTTTACGGGCTATGTGATAAACCAAATGTTCAGCATTTCTTTTTGGCAGAAATGATAAAAAATGGACAATTTGTGCTTACTACTAATTTTGACTTCCTTATTGAATATGCTCTACTACACTCAAGCGTAACTAAAGGAGAAGTTAAAGTTGTAATCACTAAAGAAGATTTTGAGAATTTTAGCAATCCACAGAAGCTATATTCCAATGGAGTAAAAACCATTTATAAAATTCACGGTTCTACAAAAAATGTTACAACGGAAGAAAACACAAGAGATTCATTGATCGCTACAATTCAAGCCTTTGGTGCAAATAAAGAGGGGGAGAATGTATTTCAACTTGAATCCTTTAAGCAACCTGCATTTGTAAACCTTACGAAAAATCGTTCTTTAGTGATAATGGGCTATTCTGGAAGTGATGATTTTGACATTGTTCCCACTTTGACAATATTAAAGGATATTCAAGATATTATTTGGATTAACTATGTTCATGACGACGGAGGGAAAGAATTGATTTATGAAATTGAAAAGAAAGATATCGATAATTATAAGAATTTAATAAAAGTTGATCAAATTCTCGCTGATATCAAACGAATGAATTATGCGAATCGCTTATTACGAGTAGATGTCAATACCACAAGAATGGTGGAAGAAAAGATTACTGCTCCAATTAAAGATGACTCTGAAAAATTTTCCGTTGATGTTCATGAATGGCTTTCCAATAATATTAAATCTCCAGATAAGTTCATAAGACTCTATGTTCCATATAAAATCTATTTTAATTTCGTTATTTACAAAGATGCGATGTCAATGTTGAACAAAATACTTAATATAGCCGAACATGATGAGGATCAAGAGTGGAAAGCTTATGCTCTCAACAGCATCGGGTTGATTTTCGGAGCTCAAGGGAACTATTTAGAGGCATTGAAGCGATATGAGGAGGCACTGCAAATAGACGAGCAATTAGAAAATTTAAGTGGAAAAGCTGGTTGTCTTAACAACATCGGAGCTATTTATAAAGCACAGGGTAACTATTCAAAAGCATTGAAACATTTCGATGGAGCACTGCAAATATTCGAGCAATTAGGAAATATAAAGGGAAAGGCTACACTTCTTAGCAACATCGGACTTATTTATGAAATTCAAGGAAACTATTCAGAGGCCTTGAAGCGGTATGACGAGGCCCTCCAAATAGCCGAGCAATTAGGAAATTTAAGCGGAAAAGGTACTGTTTTAAACAACATCGCGGTGATTAATTATTCTCAAGGCAACAAACCAAAAGCACTAAAGCGATATAAAATGGCGCTGAAAATCCACGATCAATTAGGAGAATTGAGTAAAAAAGCTGGCACTCTTAACAACATCGGGATGATTTATCACGATCAAGGGAACAATCCAGAGGCATTGAAGCGATATAGAGAGGCGCTGCAAATATTCGAGCAATTAGGAGATTTGAGCGAGAAATCTACTGTACTTACCAACATCGGTAATATTTATCACGATCAAGGGAACAATCCAGAGGCATTGAAGCGATATAGAGCGGCGCTGCAAATATTCGAGCAATTAGGAAATATAAAGGGAAAAGCTACTCTTCTTAACAACATCGGGATGATTTATCGCGATCAAGGGAACAATCCAGAGGCATTAAAGCGATATAAAAAGGCGCTGCAAATAGACGAAGAATTAGGAGATTTGAACGAGAAAGCTACTGTTCTTAACAACATCGGGAAGATTTATCAAGATCAAGGGAACAATCCAGAGGCATTGAAGCGATATGAAGAGGCACTCCAAATAGCTGAGCAATTAGGAGATTTGAGCGAGAAAGCTACTACTCTTAACAACATCGGTTCGATTTATCAAGATCAAGGGGACTATCCAAAGGCATTGAAGCGTTATGAAGAGGCACTGCAAATAGGCGAGCAATTAGGAAATTTAAGTGGAAAAGCTGCTCTTCTTAATAGCATCGGACTGATTTATTATCATCAAATGAAATATCCAGAGGCCCTGAAAGGGTATGAAGAGGCACTGCAAATAGACGAACAATTAGGAGATTTAAGCGGAAAAGCTGCTCGCCTTAATAATATTGGGGAGATTTATAGAATTAAAGGAAATCATTCAGAGGCTTTGAAACAATTTAAAGAAGCGCTTCAAATAGACGAGCGATTAGAAGATTTGAGCGGAAAGGCTAATCGTCTTAATAACATCGGTAATATATATTTCGATCAAAGAAACTATACTAAAGCACTAAAAATGTATGAAGAAGCACTACAAATAGCCACACAATTGGGAAATTTAAGAGGAAAAGCTACCCATCTTTGTGGCATCGGCTCGATTTATTATACTCAAAGGAACTATCCAATGGCATTGAAGCAATATAAAGAGGCACTCCAAATAGATGAGCAATTAGGAAATTTGAGTGGGAAAGCTTATGATCTTAGTTGTATTGGAGATGTTTATTTTACTCAAGGAGATAATAATAACGCATTAGAATATTATAAAGAAAGTTTAGATACTAGTGAAAAACTAGAAGATTTATATCAAAAAGGGAGAGCTCTTTGGCGGATTGGCTGTACTCATAGAGAGATAAATGATACATCAAAGGCACTAACATATTTAGAAAATGCTCTTGAAATTTACGAAAACTTAGGACTAGAAAATGAAATACAAAAAGTTCGTAAAGATATATTATATATGAAATCTAAAAGCTATGACTGATATATAATAATTTTAAAATTTTTCTTTTTATAGCTTAACCAATTTTAATGTGTAATACAACTTATTATTATAAATTATCGTAAAACGGAGAAAAAATTGAATCCAGAATTTTGGCAAGCAAAAGTTCGAATTACTCAAGGGCCTGCTCAACAAGAAAAGGAAATTTTCTTTGATTTTCGCAAGGAAAAAGAATTTAAAATTGAAAAAACGTGGCTCCGAAACTATTTCCAAGATGATACGGTTTATGGATTAGAACTTACCTCCATTGGAAACCAAATTGTATGGGAGTTCTTTCTTAAAGCATTAAATCCAAAAGATGGCTTAATAAAAGGACATGCTTTACTTAATTTCCTAAAAAAAACATTTCAAGGGTTATCAGGAAAGCTAGATGTTATGCCAATTTACTCATTTATGTTAGAACAAAATCTTGTAATATACGAACTTAAAATTCCTCCTCTAATACGATATGTTCCTAAATTACAGGATTTTGAAACCCTTTCTATTATTGGCAATTTCATTCAAATTAATAAATATAACTCTAATAAAGAAAGGATAATAAAACTCTATGTCATTTGGCAAAAAGATGATTCAATTCAAAAGGTTACCGAGCAAAAAACCACAGAATATAAAGATTTTAACGTTAAAATATTCATCAAAGCAGATTTCAAGAATAATCCAAACCATAAAAACGAACTTCAAAAAGTTCTATTCCAATCTGAACTTGAGTACCTAGCTATGAACATTTACAGTATCTACGGGACCAAATTCCCCTACTCAAAAGCAGCCTGGTATACATGGAAACATATCCTAGAAGGAAATGTGTTTCACGGAAATTCGGTATTTATTAATCCAAAACATTTTGACTTTAACTTCCCTCCCAATTCAGGATTACCGAAACCATTTATTCTTGAAAATGAACATATAATAGATTTACCTATCGATGAGAATGATAAAAATCATGTGTGCTTTGGAAAAATTGTCCGGCAGGGAGTTCTTACTGAAGATAATGCTTTTGCTCATATCAATGATTTTGCTCAAAGCTGTATCATTGCAGGAGCTACTGGCACGGGTAAAACGTATGCCGCAAGCCTAATCATAAATGAAATTTCCAAGAAAGCCCCCCACGTTGGTATTTTAGGCATTGGTCTATCCAAAAAAGATCAAGCTCACTATTTTAACCCTGATAAAATTTTAAAATACGGAGATAAAGAGCTTCAAATACCCTATTTTGTGAAACCCTCCCATGAATGCAAAACCTTGGAAAAATACGCACTGGAAACTGCAATGTTTTTAACTGCTTCAATAGGGCTAAAAAATACCGCTACCACAGTCACCTATACTACCATGATGTCGTTTAATAAGGCACATTCATTAAAAGAATACCCTTTTGAACTATTTGAAGCCACTTTAGATTATCTAGATGATCCCGAACATAAATATCATGAAAAATTCCAGACTAACATCAAAAGTGAAATTAATAATACCGTCTCCCAACGATTAAGTGATCATATAATTAGCGAGACTCTTAAATTGCGCCCTACTGTTCCTCAATGGTTTACAGAGTGGCGCCAAGGTAAAAATATCTATATTGACTTAACAGAATGCAATTCCTGGACTAAAATAATCCTCGCAAACGCCCTCTTTCAAATGATTAAAACTCTCACTTCCCATCTGGAAGCCAATTTACTCCATAACCTCATAGTCATCGATGAACCGGACGCGATTCTTGCCAAAGCTCTCTCAGCTAGCCCCTATGATGACATGGTAATTGCTAAAGAACGTCTCGAAGTGGTGTTCAAAGAATTGTTAGAAGAATTCCGAAGCAGAGGAATTGCGTTCATTATAATCGACCAAGAACCATCAAGCCTTTTCAAATGTGTGTCCAAATCTCCTGCTTTAAAAATTGTGTTTAGACTTGACCTGGAGAACGGACGCTGTCTCACTCTCGATGAGAAAGAATTGAATTATCTCAAAAACCAAAGAAAGCGTTATGCTCTGCTTTTTAACGGAGCCACAGGGGAAGAATATATACTTAAAACTTTAGATCATGAATTTTAAGTAAAAAATTCCAAAAAAAAAGAAGAAGAATAAACTTAAGGACTAGACTGAGACTATTTTAACCAAATTTTAACAAAAAATTCTTAGCTTTAGGTTTTATTTTATACCGTTTTGTAGCTCGAGGTGTTTTTTTATCTTTTGTAAGTTCCCACTGATGTATTAATATATCCTTTTCTTCTAATTCACTAAGATATCTATAGAGAGTGGGCTTATTTGGCTTCATTTCTTTCTTTTTGAGCTGATCTAATAATTCTTTGCTGGTTAATCCTGAATTACCATTAAAACATTATATCTGTAAAATCTTTATTAATATCTATGAGAAATATGTCTGATTCTTTATAAGATAAATTTATTCAAATCTTTGCCAAATATCCCTATATTAATAGTTATCTTCCTATTTTACTTTTCCAATTAGAATTTTTTTCAGTTCTTAATTTATTTATAGCATTTTCACAGTTTTTCTTACTTTGTTTCAGGTTTTCTGCACTATAACGATTCTGCTTTATTAAATCATCAACATATTCACCTTTATTCTTACGTTCTAATAGCTTCTCATATTCTTGTTCATTCTTCTGAATTTTACCGTTGAGTGCGGCCAGTCTTAATCCTAATTCTCGTTTAATCCGAAAAATTCTCGCAATATTAGGATTCATGCTTGCCCACATGCTCATTTTTGCAAACATTTTTCTCCCTTCTTCACTTCTCCCCCACTTTATAGCGATCTCACTATTTTCTTTATCTTCTTTTTTTAATTTTTCATGATTATCTCTGTTTTTTGTAATCAGATCTTCTACAAATTCGCCTGATTTTTTTCTCTCCAGTAGTTTCTTATATTCTGCATCATTCTTTACTAAAGCTTGAAGAATTCCCTTCATTTTTAGAAGCATTCCCTTCATTTTAGCTCTAACCTGTATATCTTCTTTCTGTTCAATCATCACTCGTTCAGCTACTTTTTTATAATCATCTTTGGTTGCCTTTCTTAAAGCCTGTGCTCCACATATTATACAATAGCCCCTTCTGATATGAGAAAATTTCCCACATTTTTCGCAGATATACTTATAGCTTCTTTTAAACGCTTTCATGTCCACTTTTCTTCGCCAATAATTAATTATTAGAAAAAACTTAAAAATTTTTATCTTCAATTTATGGGAAAAATCAGGGGAATTTTAATGAAAATCAGACCCAATTTTTCTTTATAAACCTCTGTCATCTTCTCCTTTTTAAGAACACATACAATATAAAAACCAAATATCATGACTCAAATCAAATTTAAACCTCAAAACCCCAAAAAAGATGTGAAAGAAGAAATCCACAATCCTCAATCTAGAGATGCAAATATACGCTCTGACCAAATTGACAAGTCAAAAAACAAACCAACTGATAAGCCTACACAAGAAATCGAACAACACTACCTCGACCCTCGTTCCGCGCCTAAAAATAAAATTATACCGCCGAAACTTCCGCCTAATTACCTGACCAAAAATAAAATCGAACCACCAAAGAATAAACCAACCGACAAACCCATAAATAAAATCGAACAGCACACCCTCGAACCTCACGATACGCCCAAGAATAAAATTAGACCCCCCAAACTTCCGCCTAATTACAAAAACAAAAATAAAATTAAACCACCTGTAAACAAACCAACCAACACACCCAAAAATAAAATCAGACCACCGAAACTCCCGCCTAATTACATAACCAAAAATAAAATTACACCACCAAAACTCCAGCCAAATTACACCCCTAAAGATAAGATTAGTTCACCTAAACCTATAGATAAAAGCGAAATCGAAAAACCAAAAACAAAACCTGCCTTTAAACCAAATGCCCTCCCAAAACCCAATGATTGGATGTCTATTAGTTACAATCAAAATGGAAACCCCCTACCTCGCGAACAAAAATTAAATGTAGCACTTGAATTTTATAACTCTAAAATTCTACCCCAGCTAAAAAATGACCCCAAAATTCAAGAAAAGTTAGCCGCAGGAAAAGGAATAGGCATTCGGGACCTTAACGCCCATAATTTTAGTATGTTCTACCACACTCTCACAGAATATGGAACTAAAATTAAATGGAATGAATTTAAAGAATTCGCAGGATAAAAAATTAATATCAACCAGGATAAATACCGGTTCTTGAATTACGATCAAAATGGAAACCGATTAACTAAACAAGAAAAAATGGAAATTGCCAAGAGACACTTCATAAA
>JBATUM010000071.1:0-12531 GCA_049671145.1 Promethearchaeia archaeon | reverse complement strand
GGTGCACAATTCTCTGTATATGACAAAAAAATTGATGGAGATAAGATTCGATTGTTTTTCTGGGATATCGCTGGCCAAGATGATTTCCATTTTTTACATTCTTCTTTCTTTAAAGAAAGTAAGGCAGCTATAATTGTATATAGTCTTGAAGAAAATGAGCTTGGTAAAACTAGTTTTAAACATATATTAGATTGGTATAAAGAGATACTCAAATATTGCGGTAATATTCCTATAATTATTTTCGCTAACAAGGTTGATTTAATAGAGGATAAGAATCTGGATGCTACCAATATTGCGGAATTAGTTAAGGAACACAAATTTTTAGATTATTTTATTACTTCTGCAAAAACTGGACAAGGTGTTATTGATGCATTTAATACAATCATAAAGAACTTGTATTATAAATATAAAACGATATCTTCACAGTTATAAAAGCTTGTTTAACGTAAATTTTGAATTATGAATCTTTCCTAAAGATTATTTTTCATATTCTATTTCATTAAGAAAGAGATTTGCGATTGAAAGCCATTTTTGTTTTGTATCCATATCATTTGAAACTTCATTTGATAATTCTTTTCCTTTATTTATATTTTCAACTGCTAAATCATAATTTTCAAGTTCTTTATAGCAAATTCCTAATTTAATATAGGTCTGGTAAATAAAATCCCCTTCACTTTCTATTGCTATTGAAAATTCTTTGATGGCATTATCATAATACCCAAAATTCATTAATATTTCTCCATATGTATCATGATAAATTCCCCGCTCTGGTTCAACTTTAGTAAGTTTTTCCATAATCTCAAATGCCTCTTCCTTTTTGTTTAGGTATTGAAACCAATATGCTTTATAGCTAAGAAGATCGTTGTCTTCAGAATATACTTTAATTAATTCATTGATTATTTTCAATCCGCCTTTAATATTCCTCATTTTTTTAAGAACCGATGCTTTTTTCATTTTAATGTCCTTTTCATTTTCTGGAAAAATCTCGAGAATATCATCTAGTACATTTAACACCTCAGGATATTGATCATAATACATCAAAATTCTAACTTTTGAATTATATAAATCAATGTTTCTCGGGTTCAGTTTAATTTTTTTATCAATTTCTTTAAGTTCTTCTTTAAAGTGATCATCTAAATATTCAGAAGTTTTTGATTGAAGTACATCTAACATATTCTCCCAAATTAATACCTCTAATTTATCATAAATGTCGATTAATTTCTTCTCTTCTTCAATTTTATATGCCAAATAATCAATGTATTCTGGTAAAAATGTTTTTAAGCTGTCTTTTAGTCCAATATTGAATAGTGGACCGCATATATCATCCAATATTTCATTAATAATTAGTTCTAATGATAATGAAATTGCTTCAATTGGGGTTTCTTCATATAATTCGTATAAATAATTAAATTTAGTAATATGATCCTCAACAGTTGCATTAAGCATCCGGGCTAATCTTTCATTTATATGAAAATAATAATATTTGTCTTTTCCTATCTTTAATTTAAAAAATTTGATTGGGTAAATATTTTCATCAACAATTCGAAGAATAAGAAAATTAAGTTTTACCTGATTAATATCATACTTTTGAGAAAACTCTCTTGGAGAGATATAATGAGGAAACTCATCTGGATGATTTATTGACAGAAATAGTAAAACTTTATTAAATTCCTCTTCATTTTCTAATGTTGATTCAACTTTTTCATAAGGTAACTTTAAAACATTATTTAAATATCTAAACTTGATATCTCTATCCTTTATTTGATAATGTTCAAAAAAACTGATGGTTTTTTTTGTTATTCCCCTAATTCTCTTCCTCTCTTCCTCTAAAATTGTTTGTCTATCTAAATCATAATATTTCAATATTTCAGAATATTCTGCCTTACCTGGCTGAGTGATTGTATATTTTTTTTCTTCTTTAATTATAAATCCATCATTAATTAATGAATTCATATTTATTGATAATGAAGATTGATTAATTGAAAGAGGTTCTTGAAGAAAATCGGCCCACTTACAATAATTATTATTAAAAGCCATCCATAGAATCCAATGATCATAATTTCTTTTTCGTAATATCACTTTTGGGGGGTAATTTAATCTTCTTTTTTCTCTTTTAAATTCGGATAATTCATAATATTTATCTCTTCCCTCAGGGGTAATTCGATATTCATTATAATCAGGTTTGATTATAAATCCCTTTTTCATTAATTTTTTTAAATAAACTTGTAATGTAGACTTTGAAATTTTTGATTGAAGACTTGCCCATGTACAAAATTCGTTGTTATGTAACATCCAAAGGATAATTAATTCAAAATTCCGTCTACCAAAAGTAGGTTTTAATAGTTCTTTTGGAGGATAATTAATTATTACATCCATATCTCTTCTTTCAACATTATTATTTGGAAAATATGTATATCAATATTTAATAATAAGATAAAAGTCTATTTAAACTTTATTTCTCCTAAACCTATATTACACTTCTGAACTACCAAAATTTAGATTTTTAGAGAAAATTCCAAGGTTTTTAATCCATAATTAGTATAAGACTCCCGACAAAGTTCACAAGAATAAACTATATATGCACCCTCAAACTAATTAATCTTAGAAACAAAAAGGAGTGAAAAAAAAAAATGATGCAAGTTGTTGTAGAAAAATCGGTTGAAAATTCTAATAATGAGGAAAAAGCAACCATAAGTGATAAGATTTCAAAAGAGAAACACCGATTCGTATACTTTCATGGGAAGGATATACGAACTAAGAAGTTTCAAAAACATATAAACCGCAAATCTAGATTAACTAAGGTAATATTAACTAATTTAGTTATAATAGTTAGTTTAATACTGATTATTTGGATGGTTATAGCGGTTTAGGTCTTAAATTATTAAAATAACAAAATGAGAGAGAATGAGGGTCGATATCAAGGAGAGCTCAATTGTTTTACTGTGTATAGCAAATTGAGCTCTCCACATATCATTATATTATGTTAAAATTGAAAAAATAAAATAATTGGAGGTGTTAAATTTTGACAGAAAGTAAAGAAATAATAACGTATGATATAAAAGAATTTCTGCATGAAATTTTTAAAGAAAGTTCCAAGAAGGACGCAAAGGTAAAACCCAAAATAGTCACTGTTGTTGAAGAAGATTCTGCTTCAGGTTTAATAGAAAAAAGAGGAGCTCTGAAAAGATGGAAAGAAGCTGTTAACTATTATTATTTACATCCTGAGAAATTTAAATTTGATCTTAAGAATCTATAGATTGGTTAAAAAAAGTAAAGGTGATATAGAAATAGAACAAATTTTAAATGGTAAAAAGGAACTAAAAGGAGATCAACATTACTCTTCTGTTTTAAGTTCAATAGATTGTGATATTTGTAAAGAGAAGATCAAACATAGAGCAACACTCTTCCAGTCAGGAGTTCATAGTAGAGTCATCTGTGAAATATGTTATAAAAGATTTCCTAAAAATGATATTGAATTGATGGTAAATCTCTTCAATGCTTTTGGAGGATATTTTGGTAAATTTAAAAAACTTAAATCTTCAGTTTTTAAAAGATTGAAAGAATTAAATGAAGCAGATATGAGCAAAGAAAACCTATCTAGTGCTGATGAAATAAATTTACAATTACTTCATGCGGCTTTACTATTTGGTTTTTCTCCTCAAGAATATTTTCAGGGAATCGAATAAATTTGATTATTATGTTTTATTTACTCTTTTTTTTATTATTAAAACTTATTTTAACTTCGTAATTAGTTATTATCTAAAAAAAACTAATAAGTTAAGATTTATATTAAAAAAGATCTGATCATTCATTAATCAAAAAAATTTACAAATCTGTTTATAAGTAAATTCAATGAGTATTTCTGGAATTGATTTTAAGTTTAAGATTACTGTTATTGGTAATTGGAGAGTAGGAAAAACTTCATTATTAAAGAGATTTACAAAAAGCACTTTTAATACCGAATATATAAAAACTATTGGGGCTCAACTTTCTAAGTATGATGAAGAAATAGAAGGAGATAATATTAGATTATTATTTTGGGATATAGCTGGTCAAGATGATTTCGGTTTTCTACGACCTTCTTTTTATAGAGATAGTGGAGCTGCCATTATAGTTTATAGCCTTGAAGAAAATAAACTAGGTAAAAGTAGTTTTAACAGCATTATAGATTGGCATGATGATATTTTACGATTTTGTGGAAGTATTCCCATGGTTTTATTCGCGAATAAAATAGATCTAGTGGATGAAAACAATTTGGATCATACAATAATTCAAAAATTAGTAGACCAACGTAATTTTCTTGGGTATTTCATTACATCAGCAAAAACAGGCCAAGGAGTATTCAAGGCGTTCAATACGCTTATTAAAGACTTGTACAATAAAGCATTATCTCTAGAATTAGCGGGATAAGTTCATCTACTGGATTCGTTTTATTTAATATTATTGCTGATTAAAATGAATAATGAAGAAATACTAGCATGGAAAAAATGTAATAACTGTGGTTTTTTACAATATAAAACCCATCTGAGATGTTTAAAATGTAAATTTGATAAATTTTCAATAATAAAAGCATCAGGTCAAGGAAAACTATTAACATTTACTATTTTAACTGCTCCTCCTGCAGAATTTAGAGATCAAGAATCTTATGCCCTTGGACTTATAGAATTTGAAAATGGAATAAAAGCAATTGGACGAATTATAACCCAACATAATTTAACTACAGGTATGAAATTAAAACCTGTTTATAAAAAAATTTGTAAAAGTTTGGATGGGAAGGAAGTATTTGCTTACGCATTTGAACCTATCTAAAAAAAATTAGATAAAATAGAATTTTTGACTATTTTGGTTTATAAACTTTTCCAACGTCGTAAGCCTTTTCAAGATACTTTCCGAGTTTCAAATATGGACCATTGGGCATTAAAAAAACAAATAAATTTAAATCTTCTATATCTGATTTCTCCTTAGGATAATAACTTTTTTTTGAATATACCTCATTTATTTCACCAACAAATAATTCAGTTTCTTCAAATTCTATAGTATTGACTAGTTCGCACTCAATATTGAAAGCAGCTTCTTTAATCATGGGTGCTGTTTTGAGTTCTCCATAGAAAACATTAAAGATAGTAGATTTATCAACTTCGGCTCCAGAAAATAAACCACAATAATCAGTGACCTTGACCATATCGTCAGAAGGAATGTTTACGCTAAAAGATTTATTCTCTTTAATTCCCTTATTAGAATAATGGCTCTTTGACATGGTTATACCTATCAATGGAGGATTTGAATTTAACATAGTAAACCAGACGATCGTATTAAAATTTGGCTTGCCATTTACATTAGATCCTGTCAAACTTACAGGTAAAGGTAAAACAGGTAATTTCCATCCAGTTTTGATCTTATCCATTTATTACACCATATCTTCTTTAACAGTTCTATATAGTACAATTCTATATGGAATCAATAATTTATAAATCTATCGATTGAAATTATTTTTTACCTGAAAAAAATGAAAGATTAATCAATTAAAGATAATTCTTGAAATAATAAGAGAATGGATAAATGTATATTGTATAAATTATATTAAATATCATTTCAAGGTTGGTGAAATTTTTGTTTTCTAAAGATATACTTGATAAGATTAAAATTGAGAGAGAAGAATGGGTAAAAGATATATTAAATAAATTTGTTGCAAAAGGAGAAATTAAAGATAAATTTGAAACTCCCTCAGGTATTCCATTAAAACATTTATATGGGCCAGAGGATATTGAAAATGTCAATTATTTAAATGATATTGGTTTTCCTGGCAAAGCTCCTTTTACGAGAGGAGTATATCCTAATATGTATCGAGGGAGAATCTGGACAATGCGACAGTATGGTGGATTTGCAGATGCTGCCAAAACAAATGAAAGATTCAAATTTCTTATATCACAAGGGCAAAAAGGCTTATCAATTGCGTTTGATCTTCCAACTCAAATGGGTTATAATTCAGATAATCAAATTTGCATGGGTGAAGTAGGGAGAGTTGGTGTAACTGTAAATTCATTAAAGGATTTTGAAAAAGTATTTGAAGGTATTCCTTTAGATAAAGTTTCAACCAGCATGACTATTAATGCACCAACTGCAGTACTCTTAGCAATGTATGTTGCTGTTGGTGAAAAACAAGGTATTAAACCTGATCAATTAACTGGTACTGTTCAAAATGATATCTTAAAAGAATATATCGCAAGGGGCACCTATATATTTCCTCCAAAATCATCATTAAGGTTAGTAGCAGATGTTGTTGAATATTGTTCTCAAAACTTACAACGTTTCAATACTATTTCGATTAGTGGATACCATATGAGGGAAGCTGGATGTAATGCTATTCAAGAGATAGCATTTACTTTAGCAGATGGTATTGCTTATGTAGAGGAAGTTTTAAAGCGGGGTATTGATATAGATGAGTTTGCTTCAAGATTATCCTTCTTTTTCACCACTCACAACAATTTTTTTGAAGAAATCGCAAAATTGCGAGCAGCCAGAAGATTATGGGCAAAAATAATGAAAGAAAAATTTAAAGCTAAAGATCCAAATTCCCTAAGATTACGATTTCATACTCAAACTGCTGGAGTGACTCTAACTGCTCAACAACCAAATGTAAATATCATTAGAGTGACCCTCCAAGCATTAGCTGCCATTTTAGGAGGAACTCAATCCTTACATACTTGTGGAGCGGATGAAGCATTAGCCCTGCCCACAGAAGATTCTGTGAGAATCTCTTTAAGAACCCAGCAAGTTCTTGCTCATGAGTCTGGTATTACAGATGTGGTTGATCCTTTAGGAGGTTCTTATTACATAGAATATTTAACCTCAAAATTGGAAGAAAGAGCAATGGAATACATTGAAAAGATAGATAGGATGGGTGGTGTGCCAATGGCTATTGAGAGAGCCTACATTCAACAAGAAATTCAAGATAATGCGTATAAAGAACAGAAAGGAGTTGAGCATAAGTTAAACAAAGTAATCGGTGTAAATGTATTTTGTACAGATGAAGAATGTAAAATAGACACTTTTAAGCACGATAAAGATGAGGAAAAAAAAATTGTTGATGGATTAAAAGAGTTCAAGAGTACTAGAAATGAACAAATCGTTAAAGAAAAATTACGTGAGCTTAAAAAAGTTGCCCAATCTACAGAAAATATAATGCCAGTTATGATAGAAACAGTCAAATCTTATGCTACGATTCAAGAAATTTGCGATATCTTAAGAGATGTGTTCGGAGAATACAAAAGTCCCCAAATATTTTAATCTATTTAGTCGAGTAGTTAAAGCTATATTCTAATTTTCTCTTATATTCTGATATTTTTGCTAATAAAGGTATTACTTCTAAAGGATCACTGAAGACAGGAACTTTTTTATTTGCTAATAATCTTGATATTCGAATTTGATCATCTGGTGTATTTGCAGGTTGAATAATTGGAAATAGTGGTTTTTTATGTTTATGCCCTAAACTTAAAGCTTCAATAATATTTGATTCATAGTTCTTATCAGGAGAAATAAAAAAATCATAACTAAAATACCAGCTGGGAAAATCCATTATTAATGCATCAATATTCTTATCTGATAGAGCAATATCGATTATCTTTTTAATAGATTCACTGTGTATTAATTGAGCGGCTACATCCAAAGGGTTTCTAGGACTAGTCCCCTGTACAAAGAATTCTTTCTTTAATTTTTCTTGAATTTCGAGACTGAATTCTGGGACATTCAAACCTGCATTCTCAATTAAGTCTACTAATACAACACCATAACCTCCACTTATGCTAAACACTGCGACATTCTCTATTTTATTAATTCCATAAAAGGCTACTATTCTTGCGGTATTAAGTAGTTGTTCTAAACTATTTACTTCAATCAAATTATATTGCATAAATAGTGAATTCCAAATATGATTACTTCCTGATATTGAAGCAGTATGTGTCTTAGCAGCAATTTCACCTCTCTTAGATTTTCCACCTTTTAGAATTATAGTTGGTTTTTTATTATTAGATAAAACCTCTCTTAAATCATTCGCTCTATCTTGCCTAATTCCCTCTACATAACATAAAATTATATCTGTATCCAGATCGTTACTCAAAAAATGAATTAAATCTACAAAATCCAAATCTGCGCCATTACCAAAAGAAAATACCTTAGAAAAAGTGAGGCCATATTCTTTTGCTGTATAAATGGCAATGTTACATATCCCCCCAGATTGAGCAATAAATCCAACATTTCCGGGAGTTGTAGGAAAATTTGTTCGCCAAGTAATTCCCATTTTTGGGTAAAATATTCCCATTCCATTAGGTCCAAGAATTCTTATTTTATTTTGAGCTCTTCTTATTAATTCTTTCTCTAAAGCAATCCCTTCTTCTGTACCAGAATCTGAAAATTCAGCAGTAAAAACACTGGCTAGCTTTACTCCTTTTTCAACACAATCATCAATAACTTCTAAAACTTTATTAGCTGGGACTGCTATAAAAGCAAAATCAACATTACATGGAATATCCTTAACTGATGCAAAAATGTTTTGTTTTGGAAAGTTTGGAATTTCTTTTATACTCGGATGGATGGCAAATAAATCACCTCTAAAACTTTCTTGATGATTTTTTAAAAAGAAAAAATTTCTCCTTTTTGAAATCCCAATAACTGCCATTGATTTAATATTATTAATAAATGAAATATCCTTTACATTTAAGTCTGAACTCTCTTGTTGTTCCATCAATGTTATAAAATTAAAGATACGTTTAATAGTTTTTAAATCAAGAAATAGGATTTATTTATAATTTTTATAATTTTATTTATTTTGATCCAACTCTGCCATACAAAGAACTTCGCAACATTTAAATACTTTGTTTACCAATATTATTTTAGAAGGATTATAAGAAAATCCTTCTAAATAGGAGAGCAATAATCAAATTCATAATATAGTAATTAGTTTAATTTAGGTTAAAATGTAAAAAAAGTAAAAAAAAAGTGTATTTAAGGAGGTAGGAAAAAAAATGGAAAGTTATGCTATAAGGACTCATGAACTTACTAAGAGTTTTGGTAGTATTCTAGCAGTGAATAAATTGAATCTAAAAATTCCATACGGTAAAACTTATGGGTTATTAGGTCCTAATGGAGCGGGCAAAACAACTACAATTAGGATGTTAAACGGAATAATTTCAAGTACTTCAGGTGAAATTCGTATCACAGGCAAGGATATTAAATCTCATGAGAAATATGTGAAATTGATAAGCGGATTCTTACCAGAGAGTCCTGGATTATATCAAAAACTGAGTGCGAGAGAGTTTTTAATTTTTATCGGAGAATTATATTATTTACCTAAAAGCGTTATCATCTCTAGAGTTGAAGAACTTTTAGAATTATTTGGGCTATCTGAGAGAGCAAATGATCTGTTAGAAGGCTATTCTCGTGGTATGAAGCAAAAGGTATGTTTATGTGCCGCTCTCATTCAAGATCCACAAATTATATATCTTGACGAACCAACCTCAAATCTCGATCCTGCGATTGCACGGATGGTCAAAGATTTAATAAAAGAGCTTGTTATGAGGGCAGATAAGACCATTTTTATATGTACTCATCAATTAGATATTGCTGAAGAATTATGTGATCAGATTGGTATAATTAACAATGGGATTTTGAAAATTGAAGGGAGCCCAACAGAAATTATAGGTAATATGGGAGCAAAAAACTTAGAAGATGCTTATCTTAAAGTTATGGGTGTAACCAAAATGGAAGATCTTTTAAGTTGGAGAGAAAATGGCGAATTGAATAAGAAAATTGGAATATCTAGAAAAGGAAAAGTCAAAAAAGGAAAGAAGGTGGTGGTTTAAAATTCTTATCTTAGAACCTGAATATGATTATCAAGCAAACAAGCGAAAATTATGGCTAACAATAGCTAAAAATGAAATCAAGTTAAGAACTAGTAGTTTTCGAAATAAAAGAAAATTGTTTTTTATTTTTTCATATTCAATATTAATACTGTGGGCATTCATTATAGCTCCACTCTTATTCGATTCATTCATGCCAACTATAGCAGCTCAAAATGTAGGTATATTTAAACCAGTTGTTGCTCTTTTAATTGAATCATTCATGATGATACTATTTTTAATCATATTAATGCTTCCATTAAATAACGTCTATACTAAAGATGAAAAAGGAATTAAAGAATCATTGGTGGCTTCTCCAGTTTTAGCACGCGACATCTTTCTTGGAGAATTTTTAGGTAAACTACCCCTCTATACTTTTGCAGTGTTGATTTTCGCGCCAATAGTAGTTGGAATGATAAATCCTATTATAGATTTAACGGTAATTCAATATATCGTTATATATACGTGTGCATTTGGCCTTGTTTATTTTGCTAATTTAATTGGTTCTATAATTTCTAGCTGGTTAGAGCATAAAATCTCAAAAAGTGAAAGTGCTCGAGATTGGGGAAAAGCATTAATCATGATTCTTACGATTGTCATGGTCATAATGATGTATGCGGTGATATTTTTTATCAACGAGATACTTATGAATCCGGAGTTAAAGAATTGGCTAAGTTTTTATCCATCAATTTGGTTTTCTAATATCATATTACATGCAATTGACCCCTTGCTACTTAATTCATACCTTCTAAATATTTGGTTTAGTATTGGTTTGACTCTCTGCATTCCTCTAATGGTATTATATATTTCATATAAAAAAGCCCATGTTTTTTACTCTTTAGAAGGTATAAGTGCAAATAGCACTTCAGGAACTAAACAAGATAGCATCTTCTATTCAATGTTAAACAAATTAGCAGGTCGTAAATTTGGAGGATTATTAATTGTTCAGATGAAACGATTCGTTAGAAAAAAAGCAAATCTCGCAAGAATAGCTTATGTAATCGGGTTAGTTGGATTTATGGCATGGTTTATATCTACAACTATGGAAGACTATGAAGGAATGATTTTCAGTTCCTCAATGCTAATTGCTATAGGAGGAGCTGTATCAAGTATGATGCTAGGACATCTTATATTCATCAATTCAAAAGATGTAATCTGGGTTTATAAGAAATCGCCAAGAGGGATTAAAGGATTGGTCTATTCTTATTTGTTGAATATGCTGATAATAAGTTTATTTATATCATTATTTATAACTATCCTGCACTCGTTTTTTGCCAATATTAAATTAGTTGATGCATTAATTTTCTTTTCATTATTTCTGGTGAATATGGAAATTTCTATGCTACAATCAGTGGGTTTACAATGTATGAATCCTGCATTTGGAGAGAAAGAGTCTAATATGAAATCTAATACTATAATATCTATGCTTATAATGCAACCAGTATTCATGATGCCAGTTTTTTTATTGATCTTTATCAACCCACACACACTATTAATGATGAGAATTGTCATGCTAGCGCCAGTGTTTATATTCAATATTGTGGTAGGAACAATACTACTATATATTGGGATGAAAAAATTAAATAAAATAGAATAAAATAAAAAAAAACATGAGGTAGAATAAAGTTGGCATGGATGATTCCAATTATCTCAGCGGGGGATAATAAAAAGAGAAGAGGAGTTAGTATAATATTAGCTTTATTAATTTTAGCTGGAATGTTATTTATGATGTTAGGTTTCTTTTATTCTTCAGAGCATTTTCAACTTGGCTCAATTCGAATATTGTTTACAATAATCGTTGCTTTAATTATTTTTGGAGTGTTTACTATTTTTATGATTATATTGATAAAAAGCAAAAATACGCGTCAAGAAACAATAAAAACATATAGCTATGAACATGAAATACAATCCCAAGATTATGAATATCAAGTAAAACCTCAAGAAGGCTCTAAAAGATCACGTGAAATGTATTGCCCTTATTGCGGTGGCAATATAAGTTCAGATGCAATTTTTTGTCCAAACTGTGGAAATAAAATAGAATAAGTTTAGCATAATTGAGGGTTAAAATTAAAATCAAAATTTTTTCAATTATTAATTTAAAAATAAAAAAAGTTTATGAAAGGAGGAAAAAAGATATACATTATAAGAAATAAAAAGAGGGTTTAGTTTATTATATGGTTGAAGATATTGATTTAGAAGCTATTCAAAAAAAGATTTTAAAAACCGCTCACCAACATGGGCTTTTTGACATGTTAATCGGTTTTATTTATGCAGGAATGGCATTTGGTCCCATTTTTCGTGAATCCTTACCTGAACCCTATAGATATTTCTTATGGCCACTAATTCTTATGTGTATAGATTATATAGTACTATTTATCGTTGTTAGATACATCATTAGACCTAGGATGGGATTTGTAAAACCTGGGCCGAAACTAAAATCTGTTAGAAAAAAATTAATTATTATTACCTTAATCCAAGTTATATTCACGTTAACAATCTTTCTTTTACCCCTCATTGGAATCACATCTGGAGTACAAGTAGAAGGCGTTCTATTTGTATTGATTATAGGTTTGGTTTTTATCATACCACCTTTCACGATTATAGCTTATTTATTAAAATATCCAAGGTTATATGCAAT
>JBATUM010000070.1:0-3344 GCA_049671145.1 Promethearchaeia archaeon | reverse complement strand
ATTATTACTTCTTCATTCATTTTTAATACTTGACCATTGCGAATACTTCCATCATCGCCTTGAATCCTAACAAATTCTCCATATTGGACATTATGATTATTATTTAAAAACAATAAAGGTCCAATGATTTGTTGAATTTTTTTATAAGTAATACTCATTTTTTGACTTTAACACCATAAGTAATTTTTAATAATTCAATTTCTCGAAGTAACTTTTTTTTAATATTAACTAATTGAAAAAATTCATTATTAGGGATTGTATTGCTAATTCTTATTATATCATTTAAAGTTTTAAGGTTTTTAATATCTTCAAGAAGAAATCCTTGTTTTAAGAGTGTCTTTGCCTCATTAAATAGTAAAATTATTAACTTAATATGCCCTAAAAGTTTTTTAGCATCAGTATAATTGTCGATGTTATCATAGGCATTTTGAATAAGAAAACTTTCTCGAATTATTTTTGCGACAAATAATATTAATTGTTGACCTTCAGGTAAATTTTCTTCTCCTATTAATTGTACTATATTAATTAAATTCTGTTCTTTGGATAATATTTCATCTATTTGATTCCTACATTGATGCCAATCAATATCTATTTCCGTCCAATTTATGTCTCTTTCATACCACCAATCTGAAATATATTCAGGATAATTTGAATAAGAATTAAGCCAATTTATTGCAGGATAATGTTTAGAATATGCTAAACGGGCATCTAGTGCCCAAAAAGCTTGAACAAAACGTTTAGTAGTTGCTGTTACGGGCTCACTGAAATCTCCAGCAGGAGGAGAAACAGAACTAATTATTGTTATAGAACCAATCCTTTCTTTTTCGGGACGAGAATCACCTAATGTTTTTATTATCCCCGCTCGTTCATAAAAACTTGAAAGTTTTGATGGGAGGTATGCGGGATATCCCTCTTCTGCAGGCATTTCTTCTAAAAGCCCTGATATTTCTCTTAAGGATTCTGCCCATCTTGAAGTACTGTCTGCTAATACAGCAATATCATATCCCATATCTCTATAATATTCAGCAATAGTTATACCTGAAAATATACTAGCTTCCCTCGCGGAAACTGGCATGTTTGATGTATTTGCAATCAAAACAATTCTTTCTAATAATGGTCTTCCACTTTTGGGGTCTATTATTTCAGAAAATTCTTTTAAAACATCTGCGATTTCATTTCCTCTCTCGCCACATCCAACAAATATTATTATATCAGCATCACACCATTTCGCTAATGATTGTTGGATAACAGTTTTTCCGGTTCCAAATCCACCGGGGACTGCTGCTGTGCCTCCTTTTGCAATGGGAAATAACAAATCAATTACTCTTATTCCTGTCAATAATGGTTCATTAGGAATAATTCTTGTTTTATATGGTCTAGTTCTTGTTACAGGCCACTTTTGCAACATATTAAATGTTTTTTCTTGATTTAGGTTTTTTAAGCGGTATATCTCATCAACAATTGTATATTCACCCTCCTCTGCAATATATGTTAAATTACCTGAATTATCAATTGGAACTAAAATTTTGTGTTTAATCGATGGGGTTTCTTGAACAAATCCAATAACTTCTCCCTCATAAACTACATCACCTATTTTTTTATTAGGCATAAAATGCCATTGTTTTGTTCTAGACAAGGAAGGCATTTCTAAACCCCGTGTTATAAAGCCCTGTCCTTTTGAATATCTAAAAGCTTGATCTAAGGGTCTCTGGATGCCATCAAATACACTAGACAAAAGTCCCGGAGCCAATTCCATAGATAGTGGCTCGCGTAAATATAATACCTTATTATTTAATTGCAAGTTGTTTGTACTTTCATAACACTGAGCAACGATATGATCAGAATATATCTGGATTATCTCTCCTAAAATATTATAAGAAGACACTTTAATTAAGTCATGGAGTCTAACTCTATCCTCTAAACCTCTTATTTCCACGAGAGAACCATTAATTGCAGATATAAATCCAATATCAGAATCATTAATAGAATTAATCATAATCTTTTATATACCCCTTTGTAGCAAGTTTTTTATTTTGAATAAAAATTTCATAACTTGATTGCAGATTTTTAATCTCTGATTCTGAAAAAACTATTGAAAATTCTTTCTCAATAATAGTGGAATTTTTCATTAAAAAATTGTCAATCGTATAATCATATATAATATTTTTATTACTGAGTATTACCTTAAAACCACCGATGAACTCATAATCTGATTTAATAATTTCTACTTTATTTTTAAATAAATCTTGGATTTTATTGAAATTAGTTTTGAAATAGGTAAAATCCTCAGAATTTAAAGTAATAAAAACCGTAGGACGTTTATCAATTATGTGGATTACATTTTTAACACTATCAATAAAAAATTTAATATAACTAGGATATTTTTCAGAAATTTTAGATTTGATGTTTTGTTCTATTTCATTTTTTAATTCTTCTAAAAGATGATTTTTTAAAAGTAAAACTTCATCTTTTGCTTTTGATAGCATTTCTGAGAGCGATTTATTTAAAAATTGGTTATAAGTCTCCAAAAAGTAATTCTTTATTCTTAGAGAATTCTCTTCAATTCTTTTTAAGTAATTTTTCTTAATTTCTGCTTTTTGAAAAAGAGTCGTTTGGTTAATTTCCTTTACCTTTTCCTTAGCATTTTCTATTAGATACAAGCCCATATTCCCAAATTGTTCTTTAATATCTATTTCCTTCGAAATAATACCTCACCTTCTTAAGAAATAATTTTACTAATAAATTTAAATATTCTTGAAATGAAAGTATTTTGTTCTTCAATATTAGGTTTAAAAACATCGGGTAAATAAAAGATAAATGGTTTTCTATTGTTTAATTTGAATTCAAATAGGTATTCAAGCACACTTTCCGGCAAATCTATTGCAACGATAACCATGCCAATTGTTGTGTCTTTTATCAATTTTTCAAACTCTTTTAGGAAATCCGCTGCATTTTCAATGATTTTCCCTTCTAATCCTAATAATCCCATCATAATTACGAATTCTTCATCTCCAATAATAAAAATTCTCTGATTAAACATCTAAATTTAACCCCAATTTGTCTATAATAGCTCTAATCAAAATAACCTTATTTTTTTCATATTTGGATTCAATTTCTTTAAGCTCTTTTTCCAAATTTATTCTAAAAATTTCATTTTCTTTATTAACATCTTCATTAAGTGAAATTAGAGCTAAATTGACAAAATTTTGGTTTTTTTTTAGAGATTCATCAAAGATTTTTTCCTGTTCATCTCTTAAAGTTTGAATTTCACGTAAATTCTCTTTTTTTGCCTTCTCAATCAAATCCTGATATATTTTTTCAACTTCTTTTGCCCATTCAAAAAT